>JAHEMN010000028.1:24885-27011 GCA_024643645.1 Chitinophagaceae bacterium
CCATCATTATTTACATCTACTTCCTGCTGGTAGGTAAAGCCGCCAAAAAAAGTGTACCCTAATTTTTTATCTCTTTCAGATAAATAAATATTGATGTTGGTTTCTTTTAAAGTAGATTGATTGACCAGCAAGGATCTTTCCTTACTTCCCATTTTTGGCTTTTTAGAAATGATATTTATCATACCAGCAATTGCACCACCACCGTATAGTGTGGAGCTGGCACCTTTAATAATTTCGATTTGTTTAAGATCCATGGGAGGTATCTGCAATACACTGAAACTACCGGCAAATCCACCAAACAGGGGCATGCCATCCCTAAGTATTTGCGTATAATCGCCTGGTAAACCCTGTATTCGTAAATCTGTATTTCCTGTAACTGCAGAAGTTTGCTGTGTTTGTATGCCAGCGACATCTCCCAAAAGGCTGGTAATATTTCCAGGCTTGATGCCCACCTCTTCATTTACTTCTTCGAAACCCAATACTTCTACTTTTACCGGAAGATTTTCAATTCTTGTATCTGTTCTTCCGGATGAGATGATGACTTCTTCCATTTTATCATCTTCCGATCTATACAATAGAACCTTTACATCTGTATTCAGCAATGGAAATAAATATTTAATTGATCTTGTCTGGTATCCGATGATTGAGAACTCAATAGAAACTGTACCATCAGGTAAATTATTCAGCGTTGTTTTTCCAGTTGAATCAGATATGTTCCCATTATTGGTACCGGAAACAACGACAGATACACCTTCCAGTTTTTCCCTGGTGGTAGCATCTGAAATAGTAATATTTATCTTGTTCTGTGCGAAAGCTATCGTTGATAACGACAGGAATAATATGAGTAGAGATAATAACTTCATTACGGGAAATGGGGTATAAGTTAATTAAATAAATGCTTCCTAAAACACAAATTTTATAAGAAACTATATTTTTAATAGAGGTAGCTGAGAGAAATACAAAATCTTTTTCCAAACCATTCCCAAACTTTAACTTGCACCCATGTCAGACCATCTCAATATTTCCGATTTTCTTTCTCCTATCAGTATTGCAACTATTTCTTTTGATGAAGGATACAAAGAAGGGCAAATGGGTAAGGTGATAGATATCTATGATGAGGAGTTTCCTGATCTTGATGAAGCACAATTGGTGATAGTAGGTTGTGGCGAACAGAGAGGAAGCGGTTTGATCCATGGGCAAAGTGAGGCACCAGATATCATCCGTCGGCATTTTTATAATTTATATTACTGGCATAATGATATTAAAATAGCGGATGTTGGAAATATTCAAACCGGTTCACTATTCACTGACTCTTATGCAGCACTGAAAACTGTGGTGCAGGAATTGATCGGTGATGGAAAAACAGTGATCATACTGGGTGGCTCACATGATCTTACCTTGTCACAATACAACGCTTATGCAGCAGGTAAAAAAACAATTGAAGCCAGTTGTGTAGATGCTTTGATCGATCTTGATCTTGATTCTCCCTTCCGTCATGAAAATTTTTTGATGGAAATGCTGACAGGAGAACCGAATTTTATACGGCACTATAATCATATTGCTTTCCAAAGTTATTATGTACATCCACGAATGTTGGAGACGTTAGACAAACTCCGTTTTGATTGTTACCGTGTAGGCAGTGTAAAAGAAACCATTGATGAAATGGAACCGGTTCTCCGCAATAGTAATTTATTCAGTTTTGATATTACTGCTATCGCCAGCACTTATGCACCTGCTAATTCAGTTTCGCCTAATGGGCTGAATGGTGAAGAAGCTTGTGTGCTTTTCCGCTATGCAGGAATGAGCCCTAATGTAAATACGATCGGTATTTACGGTTATGATGTACAACATGATAAAGATGAACTGACCGCCAAACAGATCAGCCACATGCTTTGGTATATATTGGATGGACGCAGTCGTGGAAGACGAGAGGCTAGTATTGATGAAAGAGACTCTTTTAATGAATACCACACCGCATTTGCAGAAGTTCAAACCACTTTTTTACAAAGTAAAAAAACCGGACGTTGGTGGATGCAATTACCAGATCATAAATTCATTGCCTGCAGCTATAAAGATTATTTATTGGCGAGCAGTAATGAAATTCCTGAACGTTGGTTAAGGGCACA
>JAHEMN010000155.1 GCA_024643645.1 Chitinophagaceae bacterium
CTGTATTTTTATAGGCTTAAGTACTTTATGAAGTATAGTAAGTATCTGATTCTTGTAATAGTTTTTTGGGGTAGCTCCCTGATTCTTTTTGCTCAAAGCAGAGTTGTTGCTGGTATTGTAAGAGATACGCACAGTGAAGAACCCATCCCGTTTGCCTCAGTTCAATTTAAGAATTCAACAATTGGCATGCTAACTGACTCTGCCGGAAGGTTTTTATTCAATAGTCAGGAGTGGCCTTCAGATACTTTGCTGTTCACCTGTGTAGGTTATCAGCCCTTTCTGTATGCAATTGATAATAGCAGATCATCGATCACGGTAATAATAAATATGGAAAGAGGTACTTTCAATGATGGTGCACAGGTAAAAGTTAAAGTGAATAAAGGGTTATTGGTATGGCGTAAAATTGTTGAGCATAAACCTGATAATGATCGTTACCGGTTTGATAATTTTTCATATGAACTTTATAACAAGCTTGAATTAGATCTGAAGAATATCAATTTTGAAAAATTCGGAAAATTCAAACCATTGCGACCGATCAGTGAATTGATCAGCCAGCATATAGATACTGCGGAAGGTATGCGATATCTCCCATCTTATTTCACAGAGGCGTTATCAGATTACTATTATCAGAAAAGTCCAAAAAAAAGAAGGGAAATAATAAAAGCAGCGAACACCAATGGTGTTAATAATGAAAGTATGGTAAAGTTCCTGGGAGGCATGGACCAGGTTGTAAATGTCTATAATAATTTCATTCCCATATTTGATAAACAGTTTGTTAGCCCGATCAGTGATAATGGCGATTATTATTATAATTACCAGGTTGTGGATACACAGCTTGTTGCCGGTAGCAGATATTTTCATCTAGTGTTTACACCCAGGAGAAAAGGTGGCGATACATTTGAGGGAGATTGTTGGGTACAACTTGGCACATTTGCAATTCAGAAAATGAATCTCAGGTTAGGGAAGGAAGCAAATGTAAATTTTGTAGAGAATTTAAGTTTGATACAGGAGTATAAAATGATCAATGATTCTACCTGGTTTCTTGCCAAGGATAAATTTGTTGCTGATTTTTCTCCATTGGGAAAAGATAAGGCAGGATTTATAGGCCGAAAAACAACTACCTATAAAAATATTATTGTTAATGATACTTCTGTTATCAATGAATTAAGTAAGAATAAAATACAGGAAGAAGTAATAACTCTTACTGATGCTACTGATAAGGATAAAGATTTTTGGTTAAGCGTAAGACATGAGCCACTTACAAAAACAGAAAGTGGTGTAATCAATATGATCGATACACTTACCAATGCCCTTGTTTTTCAAAAGTTTACCAAGACAATGAAGTTTATTGGTACAGGTTATAAAGACATTGGTAATTATCAAATCGGTCCCTGGATGAACTGGATGTCATCAAACGGATGGGAAGGTTTCCGATTGCGTTTTGATCTGGGTACCAATAAGTTTTTTGATAAAAAAGTTAAACTGCACGGTTACCTGGCGTATGGTTTTGGCGACAGGAAATTGAAAGGGATGGCAGAAGTTTTTTATCTCCCCAATAAAGATCCAAGAATGTATCTCTATGGTTCCTTTACAAACGATCTTGATTTTGGACAGAATTACTATGGTGAGATCTCTCAGGATAATATTTTTGCTCTTGCATTACGTAAAAATGGTATACCGATAAAAAACATCAAAATAAATGAAAAACGTTTTGAGTTTTTTAAAGAAACATTTCCGTGGATGTCTAACAAAGTAACAATTACACATAAAGCGTTTTTGCCATTGAGAAACCTGGTGCCAATAGATTCATTTCGTACAGTAGGTGGTGGAGATCCTTTAAAAAGCTTTGAAGTATCTCTAAAATTCAGGTTTGCTTACCTGGAACGATTTCTTGAAACAAATTTTTATCGTACCAGCATAGGTAGTATTTATCCAATTGGTGAAATAAATATCAGCCAGGGTTTCAGTGGAGTTTTTAAAAGCAGTTATAATTATACAAAACTTAATATCAGTGTATCTGACTATATGAAAATACCGCCATTTGGAAATATTTATTGGTTAGTGTATGGTGGTAAAACATTTGGAACACTTCCGTATACATTATTAGACATTGCTCCCGGAAATGAATTATACTATTATAATAAATATGCTTTTAATATGATGAACCGGTGGGAATTCATACATGACCGATATGCAGGAATAAATTTTGAGCATAATATCGGAAACGGAATATTCCGTTTATTTCCTAAACTGAAATTTCGTCAATTCTGGACTGCTAAAACATTGTGGGGAGGATTGTCTGATAAAAATAAATTGTTGAATTTTAAATCGGGCCATTCATTTCAGTCGTTGGATGGGAAAACCTATCTGGAACTTGGAACCGGTATTGATAATATTTTCAGGGTTTTCAGACTTGATTTTGTTTGGAGGGTTTTACCTGCAACATTGAACAAAACAGGTGATAAAACATTTGGAATTTTTGGAAGCTTCAGGGTTGGTTTTTAATTTCAACGTACTATCAAATATTTCTAGTTCAGTTTATGGTATAATTTTTCATTAACTTCCTCCAGTTAAATAGATTGACATGTCATCACATTATATTCTTGCCCTTGATCAGGGTACTACCAGCAGCCGCAGTATAGTTTTTGATAAGCAAGGAAACATCATCAGTGCTGCTCAAAAAGAATTCAAACAAATATATCCTCAACCCGGGTGGGTAGAGCATGATGCCAATGAAATATGGAGTACTCAATTTGGTACAATGGCTGAAGCGGTAGCGAAGGCTCATATTACCATGAAGCAGGTAGCAGGATTAGGTATAACTAACCAGCGGGAAACAACGGTTGTATGGGATCGTAAAACCGGCCAGCCTGTTTATAATGCAATAGTGTGGCAGGACAGGAGGACAGCAGGTTTTTGTGATGAATTAAAAGCAGCAGGAAATGCAAATCTGATTCAACAAAAAACAGGGTTGATCATCGATGCATATTTTTCTGCTACCAAATTAAAATGGATATTGGATAATGTACCGGATGCAAGAAAAAGAGCGGAGAATGGAGCATTGGCTTTTGGTACTATTGATTCCTGGCTTATCTGGAAATTAACCAATGGGGAAGTACATGTAACAGATGTATCCAATGCTTCCAGAACAATGCTTTTTAATATTCATACAATGCAATGGGATGATGAGTTATTAAAACTTTTTAATATCCCCGCAGCTGTGTTGCCAGAAGTAAAACCAAGCAGCAAAGTTTATGGAGTAACCGGGAATATTATTCCGGATTCCAGATTGCCGATAGCAGGAATAGCAGGTGATCAGCAAGCAGCATTGTTCGGACAAATGTGTACCCAACCGGGAATGGTTAAAAACACATATGGTACAGGATGTTTTATGTTGATGAATACCGGATCAGAAGCAATTGCTTCTAAAAATAATTTACTGACCACTATCGCCTGGCAGATAGATAATAAAACTACTTATGCTTTGGAAGGAAGTGTATTTATCGGCGGAGCTATTGTGCAATGGTTAAGAGATGAATTAAAGATCATTCGTAATTCTGGTGAAATAGAACAATTAGCATCACAAGTAAAAGACAGTGATGGTGTTTATATAGTTCCCGCATTTGCCGGATTAGGTGCACCGCATTGGAATCAACATGCCAGAGGAACAATTTTTGGATTGACAAGAGGCAGTAATACTTCACATATTGCAAGAGCAGCGTTGGATAGTATTGCTTATCAAACATATGATGTTCTAAAAGCAATGGAAGCTGATTCTGCCATAAGCATTAAAGAACTAAGAGTTGATGGTGGTGCAACAGTGAATGATAACTTAATGCAGTTTCAAAGTAATATTTTGAATAGTAAAGTTGTTCGGCCAAGAATTACAGAAACCACAGCATTAGGTGCCGCTTACCTGGCGGGTCTAGCAGTTGGTTATTGGAAAAATGTAGAAGAGATACAGGAACAGTGGCAAATAGATAAAGAGTTTTCTCCTTCAATGGAGGAAAAGAAAAGAGTTGAATTGATTCATGGTTGGCAAAGGGCAATTAATGCATGTATTGCATGGGCGAATGGATGATCACATTCTATAACATCAAACCGTATTTATTGCGGTATATAAATTCTCACTATTATTTAGTCTATGAACAGGAGTAAAATGATACATCAAATAGAATCCATGAGTGAATGGGATATCTGTATCATTGGTGGTGGCGCAACAGGGTTAGGTACTGCACTTGATGCTGCAGCCAGAGGATTTAAAACTATTTTATTTGAGCAGCATGACTTTGCAAAGGGTACTTCATCAAGAAGTACTAAACTGGTACACGGTGGTGTAAGGTATTTGCAACAGGGGAATATCAAATTGGTTATGGAGGCCTTACGGGAAAGGGGACTATTATTAAAGAATGCTCCTCATCTGGTTTCCAATCAAAAGTTCATAGTACCTAATTATAAGTGGTGGGAAAAAACGTTCTATGGCATTGGTCTGAAAATATATGATAAGATGGCAGGTAAGTTAGGACTCGGGTCTTCTGAAATTTTATCTAAAGAAGAAACATTACAATTAGTTCCAGCACTTGATCCGGAAGATTTAAGAGGCGGCGTATTATATCATGATGGTCAGTTTGATGATGCCAGGTTAGCGATCAGTATTGCACAAACAGCAGCAGCGCATAATGCTGTCGTATTAAATTATTTTCCTGTTTCAGCATTATTAAAAATAGAGGATAAGGTTTGTGGTGTATGGGTAAAGGATTCTTTGACCGGAAAAGAGTATGAAATAAAAAGTAAGGTTGTTATAAATGCTACGGGTGTATTTACGGATGATATTATGCGAATGGATAATGTAAAGCATCAAAACATTATTAACCCAAGTCAGGGAATTCATTTAGTAGTGGACAAAGAATTCTTAAAAGGAGATGTGGCAATAATGATTCCGAGAACAGATGACGGAAGAGTGTTATTTGCAGTTCCATGGCATAATAAAATTGTTTTGGGAACTACAGATACACCCATCACAGCAATTACTGCTGAGCCAATCCCGATGGAGGAAGAGATAACTTTTATTTTAAAGCATATCGGTCGTTATTTAAGCAAGGATCCGCAATTAAGTGATGTGAAAAGTATGTTTGCTGGTATAAGACCGCTGATAAAAGCAAACAGTAAAAATACCGCTGCTTTATCAAGAGAACATTATATAACGATCAGCGCATCTGGAATGATAACAATTGCAGGGGGTAAATGGACCACTTATCGTAAAATGGCAAAAGATGTGGTGGACCTGGCAATAGAAAAATTTGATTTTGCAGATATGAAATGTATGACCAGAAATTTAAAACTTTATGGTCATGATATGGAACCATCACCGATAGTGATAGGTTCGATTAGTGATGATGAATTAAAAACATTTATTAAAAAAGCTGTTACGCAGGAAATGTGTTTGACAGTAGAAGATTTTTTAGCCAGAAGAACAAGGCAACTTTTTCTCGATGCTCAAAAAGCCATTGATATTGCGCCAAAGGTTGCATTTTATTTGGCAGAAGATTTAAAAAAGGATCAAGTTTGGATAAAGGAACAAATCAATAACTTTAATGCAGTTGCAGTAAACTATAAACCTGCCTGATGGTAGTCAGGCTAAAATCAACAACAAAAAACTAACGCTTATGTCTCCATTTATAGGTGAATTTATTGGCACAGCCTTGCTGATTGTTTTGGGTGATGGTGTAGTGGCAAATGTATTATTGAATAAATCGAAAGGTCAGAACGGAGGTTGGATCGTAATAACATTTGGTTGGGGAATGGCAGTTTTTATGGGTGTATATGCCGCTACAAAATTCGGAGGAGGGGGACATCTTAATCCGGCAGTAACTATTGCATTGGCTGCATTTGGAGATTTTGATTCTTCGTTATTGATAACTTATATCGCTGCACAGTTTGCCGGGGCCTTTACCGGTGCTGTTATTGTGTGGCTTGCTTATAAGCAACATTTTACTGCTACAGAAGATAAAGATCTGAAGCTGGCAGTTTTTTGTAATGCACCGGCCATACGCAGTACAGGTCATAATTTATTGACAGAGATCATTGGCACTTTTGTATTAATGTTTGGCGCATTGGCAATGACGCCTTCTACAGCTCCTTTTATAACTATGGATGCTTTACCGGTTGGTTTATTGGTACTGGGAATTGGCCTATCATTAGGAGGACCTACCGGCTATGCAATCAATCCTGCAAGAGATCTGGCTCCGAGGATAGCACATTTTATTTTGCCTGTATCTGGCAAAAGAGATAGTGATTGGGGTTATAGCTGGATACCGGTAGTAGGGCCAATTATTGGTGCATTAATTGCGGCATTGGTATTTAAGCAACTTTAGAAAAATAGTGATCAATCACAGGCTTGCAATAATATGTTGCAGGCTTTTTTTATTTGTGCATCAGCGATTATTAACGGAGGGGAAATGCGTAAACAATTTGGGGCAAATAAAAACCAATCTGTCAGTAAACCCTGCTCAATACATTTGTCAATGATCGGTTTGTTAGTTTCAAAAGAATCAAACTCAACAGCCATCCATAGACCAAAAGAACGGACCGCTTTTATTTTTGGATGAATTAATAAAGACCTGAAAAGTTCTTCTTTTTGTTTTACTGTTTCAATCCAACCTTCTTCCAGTAAAGATTTTAACGCAGCCATACCCGCAGCACAACTAACCGGGTGTCCGCCAAATGTGGTGATGTGTCCCAGCACAGGATTATCTGTAAAAGTGTCCATTAGTTTTTTATCTGCAATAAAAGCTCCCAATGGCATTCCGCCACCCAAAGCTTTTCCCAATAATAAAATATCTGGTGCTATTTCAA
>JAHEMN010000156.1 GCA_024643645.1 Chitinophagaceae bacterium
CACTCACATTAGCAATTCAATCTTCAGGATTAAAGACAAATATTGAAACTTCCGGGGCACATCCTTTAAGTGGCAGTTGGGATTGGATCTGTTTATCTCCAAAAAAATTCAAAGCTCCGTTGGATGAGATCATCCCACTGGCAAATGAATTGAAAGTTGTGGTTTATAATAAATCTGATTTTAGCTGGGCTGAAAAATATGCTTCACAAGTCTCCGGCGAATGCAAATTATATTTACAACCAGAATGGGACAGGGCATCGCAGATCACACCTGAAATAATTGAATATATTAAGGCAAATCCCAAATGGGAATTATCCCTGCAATTACACAAATATATTAATGTACCATAGGCAACCATTTAAATATTTTTTCTCTCTTTTGGTGGAATAAATTATTTATAGCTTCGTTATAGTTATCCAATCTTTATTTGATGAAAAAATTATTTCTCTTTTTGCTTTCCATTTGCTTTTTCAACCTCTTATTCTCTCAACCGTATAATCCGGAGAAAATAAAAAAGAAAGCTATCCAATATTATAACCTGGCACAGCAAAGAGCAATTGAAGATAATTATGCAAGTGCCATCGGATTATTATTACAAGCTGTTGAAACTGATAACAACTATGTTGATGCCCATTTAGCATTAGGTAGTTTATATGCTAATCTGAAAAATCATAAAAACAGTATCAAACATTTCGAGACTGCTTTTTCGCTAGACTCTAATTATACACTGGATTATAAATCTCCCTATTCCATTCAGTTAGCAGCAGAAGGTGATTTTGAAAAAGCTTTAGAAGCTATTAATGATCTGTTATCAAAAAAACCTCCAAAAAATCCGACTAGTTTAGAAAAAATCGAGAACAAAAAAAAATCTTACCAGTTTGCAATAGAATTCGAAAAAAATAATCCCGATAAAAATTATGTTTTTGCACCACAAAATGTCGGATCAGGTGTTAATACCAGTGAACCCGAATATTTCCCATCGCTAAGTATTGATGCCACAGAATTAGTTTTTACAAGAAGAGTAAGAAATATCAATGAAGATTTTTATTCCAGTAAATTAAATGGTGAACAATGGGATATTGCAAAACCACTAGAGGGAAATATTAATACACCTCAGAGTGAAGCGGCGCAAACAATATCACAGGATGGGCAGCTATTTATATTCACAGCAAGAGACAGAAGAGATAGCTATGGGAGTTATGATCTTTATTATTCAATCATGACACCTGATGGCTGGAGTGAGTCAGTCAACCTAGGTAGTAATGTAAATTCAGAACAATGGGACTCACAACCATGTCTTTCTCCGGATAAAAGAGACCTTTATTTTGCAAGCAGAAGATTAGGCGGGTTTGGCGGTAGCGATATTTATGTTTGTCATTTGCAAGATAATGGGCGGTGGAGCAAAGCTGAAAATTTAGGTGCCGGCATAAATACTGCGGGTGATGACCAATGCCCGTTTATTCATGTTGACAACCAGACGTTATATTTTACTTCAAACGGATGGCAGGGTTATGGCGAGAATGATCTTTTTTTTGTACGCAGGAGTTATGGCAATACCTGGACAAAACCAAAGAATCTTGGATACCCTATCAATACGATCAATGATGAAGGAACATTGTTTATAGCTGCTGATGGAGTAACTGCTTATTATGCCAGTGACAGAAATGATTCAAAAGGCTCTTTAGATATTTATAAATTCGAATTACGAAAAGATATCCGACCGTTTAAAACACTTTGGGTAAAAGGAAAAGTTACAGATAAAAAAACGTTCAATGGTATTCAATCAACTGTAGAGCTGATCGATCTTAAAACTAAAGAAACGATCACTCAGGTAAAAACAGATGAATCAGGAAATTATTTAATTACCCTTCCTGTTGGGAAGGACTATGCTTTTAATGTGAACAGAAAGGGATACCTTTTTTATTCAGATAACTTCTTAATGGCTGATAAATCGCCAGATTCTACTTATAAAAAGAATATTGCTTTACAACCGATAGAATTAAATGCAAACGTTGTATTAAAAAATATCTTTTTTGATTTTAATGAATTTGAATTGAAACCAGCATCTCAGGTTGAGCTTGACAAACTGGTACAATTAATGAACGAAAATCCTATGCTGAAAATTGAGATCAGCGGACACACAGATAATGTGGGCAAACCATCTGATAATCTATCCCTGAGTATGGAAAGAGCCAGGTCTGTTGTAAATTATCTGATCAAAAAAAATATTGATGCGAAAAGATTATCAACAAAAGGGTTTGGCGAAACAAATCCGATTGCAGATAATAATACGGAGGAAGGCAGAGCTTTGAACAGGCGTACTGAAATGAAAGTTATCAGTCAATAATTTCCAAATCATCTTTCCGCTTATATTTGACCTTTACGATTTTATTTCATGCAAACTGATCTGCTCTATCAACTGGCACTAACGCTTATTCCTAATATTGGTCCTGTTCAGGCTAAGATATTACTGCAACATTGTGATGCAGAAGAGGTCTTTCATGCAAAAAAAACTTATCTGGAAAAAATTGAAGGTATCGGACCGATAAGAGCAGCTTCCATTGCTGCCTTTAAAGATTTCAGTCGTGCAGAGGAAGAGATAAGGTTTATTGAAAAATATAAGATCAAACCACTTTTTGTTACTGATAATTTATATCCAAAAAGATTATTGAATTGTTATGACTCTCCTACTATGCTTTATTATAAAGGAGAGGCGGATCTTAATGCACCAAAAATCGTTGCTATTATAGGCACCAGAAGTCATACAGATTATGCTAAACAAGTAACCGACAACCTGGTAAAAACAATTGCAGCGCAAAATATCTCAATCATCAGTGGCCTTGCATTTGGGGTTGATGCTATTGCACACAAAGCAGCAATAAAAAATGGATTACCCACTGTGGGGATTTTGGCACATGGGTTGGACCAGATATATCCTGCAGAACATTCAGGATTAGCAAAAGATATGATCAGGCACAATGGTGGATTATTAACAGAGTTCAAAAGCCGATCAAAACCAGACAGGCATAATTTCCCAAGCCGTAACAGAATCGTAGCAGGAATGAGTGATGCAACAATAGTTATTGAAACAAGTATAAAAGGTGGCAGTATGATCACAGCTGAATTAGCAAATGGCTATAATAAAGATGTATTTGCCATTCCCGGAAAAATAACTGATAATAAAAGTGCGGGTTGTAATTACCTGATCAAATCCAATAAAGCAGTGCTGTTATCCGACACAAAAGATTTTTTGCAATTAATGGGTTGGGAAGAAGTTTCTGGAAATAAGAAAATCAAAAAACAACAAAAAGAAATTTTTATAGAGCTGTCAAAAGAGGAAAAAACTGTAATTAATATTCTAAAGGAGAAAGATGCTGTATCGATAGATGAAATAAATCATAGAAGCGGATTAAGCAGCAGTGCTGTAGCAGCGGCTATCCTTAACTTAGAATTACAAAATGTGATATTATCTTTGCCCGGCAAATTATACAGAATAGGATAATTGTTTACAAAGCAAATGATCAGGCAAACTTGTCTTTATTAAAACCAACAATCTCAGATCTCACTTTACCAATGAAATTTAAAAGAATTCATATAATATTATTTTCTATTTTCCTATTTGTATTTAGCATAAACATTGATGCACAAAATTGCACTACCCTTGGTCAAACACCTGCAACCGCTTTTCCGGTATGCGGAACGACTACTTTCAGCCAAACAGTAGTACCTATTTGCAGTACTAATAATTTATTTGTTCCCGGTTGTTCAGGTACAGGTGGAGCTGACTATGAAAATAAAAATCCTTTCTTTTATAAATTCACCTGTTATGTTGGTGGCACACTTGGTTTTGTAATTACACCACTTGCTGCAAATGAAGATTATGACTGGCAGCTTTATGATATTACCGGAAGAAATCCCAATGATATTTTCACAGTTAATTCTTTAGTTGTTACAGGCAACTGGTCAGGTTCGTATGGGCCAACAGGCGCCTCAGCTTCAGGTGTCAATTTTATTCAATGTGCTTCTGATCCCGCACAAAGCAATCCCACATTTGCTAAAATGCCCGTTTTAACTGCCGGCCATGAATATTTATTAATGGTCAGTCATTATACTAATACACAAAGCGGTTATACATTGGCTTTTGGCGGGGGTACTGCAGTTATCACAGATCCCAAAGTTCCTAAAATGGTTAGTGCAAAAGCTGATTGTGATGGAAAGATCTTAACCCTGACTTTGAATAAACAGATGAGGTGTACAAGCCTTACTGCCAATGGAAGTGAATTCAGTTTATCACCCGCAGCAACAACTATAATCAGCGCTGTTACTGCTACTTGCTCTACCGGCTTTGAATTTACTGAAATAACGATCTCACTGGCTTCAGCTTTACCAAATGGTACATATGATCTTGTAATAAATAATGGTTCAGACGGAAACACTTTGCTAGATATCTGTGGATCAGGTATCGGAGCAGGTGAAAAAATTTCCTTTAGTTATGCTGCCCCACAACCGATCTTTGCTGATAGTATTGGAAAAATTCCTTGTACACCGGATTCTGTCCGCATTTATTTTCCCAAAAAAATAAGTTGTGCAAGTATAGCATCCAACGGCTCTGATTTTTCAGTTACCGGACCAACACCGGTTACTGTTATAAGTGCAACCGGAAATTGTGTCAATGGTAAAACTGATTATGTAGTAGTAAAATTTGCAGCACCGATATTTACAAAAGGTACTTATCAACTTAATCTTAAAGCCGGTAATGATGGCACTGTTCTTATAGATGAATGTGGTCAGGAAACACCTGTTCAATCATTATCATTTGTTACAGCAGATACAGTAAATGCTGAATATACCTATACAGAAAAACTCGGTTGCCAGAGAGACACACTAACGTTTACACATAATGGTGCTCATGATGTTAACAGTTGGAACTGGACATTTAATAATGGGATAAAAGCAACAACAAGAGTGCACACCATTATTTTTCCGGCAACAAGTACCAACAATATTCAACTTATAGTGAGCAATGGTACCTGCAGCGACACTTCAAACAGTGTGATAACATATGATAACGAAGTAAAAGCTGATTTCACCATGCCTTCATTTATTTGTCCGGAAGACAAACTTGAAGTAGTTAATACTTCGCAGGGCCAGATAGATGCATGGAAATGGACATTTGATGTAATTGCAAGCAGTACCATTAAAGACCCTTTGCCTGTTCAGTTTCCAACAATCAACAGGGAAGCATATTACACAGTAAAACTTGTAGCGTATAATAACACATTGGGTTGTACTGACAGTACCCGCAGAACATTGACAGTGCTTGATCATTGTTTAATAGCGGTACCAACAGCATTTACTCCGAATGGTGATGGCCGTAATGATTTTTTCAGACCACATAATGCTTTGAAAGCAGATAATTATGAATTTAAAGTATATAACCGCTGGGGACAATTAGTTTTTCAAACCAATAACTGGCTGGATAAATGGGATGGAAAAGTTAATGGCTCTATTCAGTCAACCGGTGTTTTTGTATGGATGCTACGATATATAAACAGAGATACACAAAAAGAAATTTTTGAAAAGGGAACTGTTACATTAATCAGGTAAAAATTTCGTTTTGTATATAATTGCCCTGCCGCTTATCTTTGCACATGGCAACAAGAAATTTCCCCAACTCAATCAAGGATCCCAGTAAATTTTTCGGAGAAGGCTTAACCTTCGATGATGTATTGTTAATGCCCGGCTATAGCCAGGTACTACCCCGTGATGTGGTTATTAAAACCCGTCTTACCAAAAATATATCACTGAATGTTCCATTACTGTCTGCTGCTATGGATACAGTAACAGAAGCCGCATTAGCCATCGCATTGGCAAGAGAAGGCGGCCTGGGTATTCTTCATAAGAATATGACCATCGAAAAACAGGCAGACCAGGTGCGGAAAGTAAAACGTAGTGAAAGTGGACTGATCATCGATCCGGTTACATTACCAGCCGATGCAACAATTGGAGATGCTTTTAAATTGATGAAGGAAAATAAGATCGGCGGTATTCCTATCATAGATAAGAATGGAAAACTAGTTGGCATACTTACCAACCGTGACCTTCGGTTTGAAATTGATCCAAAAAGGAAAGTCAGCGAGGTAATGACAAAAGAAAATCTTTACACTGCACCTGAAGGAACAGACTTAAAAAAAGCAGAAGAGCTTTTCAAAAAAACCAAAGTTGAAAAATTACCTATCGTAAATAAACAAGGAAAGCTGGCAGGTTTATTTACTTACAGCGATATATTGAAATTAAAAAGTCATCCCAATGCTGTGAAAGATAAGTTTGGCCGGTTACTTGTAGGTGCAGGTGTTGGTATTACGGGTGATATTTTGGACCGGGTTGCCGCTTTACAAACCGTAGGGGCAGATGTTATTGCATTAGATAGTGCACATGGACACAGCAAAGGTGTTATTGCTGCTTTAAAGAGTGTAAAAAAGAATTTCAAAAATATAAATGTATTGGCAGGCAATGTAGGAACTGCTGCCGGTGCTAAAGCATTGGCTGAAGCTGGTGCTGATGCGATCAAAGTTGGTATTGGTCCAGGTTCTATATGTACTACCAGAATTGTAGCAGGTGCAGGTGTACCACAATTAACGGCTGTCATGGAAGCTGCCGCAGCACTGAAAGGAAAAAATATTCCGATCATAGCAGATGGTGGCATAAGATATACTGGTGATATGGTTAAAGCATTGGCTGCCGGTGCTGATTGTGTAATGATGGGAAGCATCTTTGCCGGTACAGAAGAAAGCCCCGGTGAAACGATCATCTATGAAGG
>JAHEMN010000157.1 GCA_024643645.1 Chitinophagaceae bacterium
GGCTTCATAGCCCCAACAGCTGCATTGTCTTCTTTTCCATTTACACCCATTGAATCAATGCAGGCACTTAAGTTCTTTTATTACATCATAGGTGATAAGCTTTTTAAAGAGTATGGATTTACTGATGCTTTCTCATTATCTAATCCATGGTTTGCCACTTCTTTTTTAGCAATTGATCAGGGGCCGATCATTACTATGATTGAAAATCACAGAACAGGCCTCCTTTGGAATTTATTTACCAGTTGTCCTGAAGTAAAAGCCGGCATGTTAAGTTTAGGTTTCACAGCACCATACCTCTAAATAAAAAAAATGAAACGAATATTTTATACATGTATCAGTATTACAATCATTTTTTTAATAATTAATGCTTGTTCTTCCGGAAAGAAAATGTCTATACCCAATCAGGATTTTAAAAGTCCGGTTGCAGCAGAAGACACAGCTTTATTCCGTTTAGTTGAGCAACAAACATTTCAGTACTTCTGGGATGGTGCCGAACCTAATAGTGGTTTGGCAAGAGAACGTTTCCATACTGATAATATATATCCTACTCATGATAAAAATATTGTAACAAGCGGTGGTGGCGGATTTGGCGTAATGGCAATTCTTGTTGGAATTGAAAGAGGGTTTATTACCAGGCAACAAGGAATAGATCGGTTTAAGAAAATAGTGAGTTTTTTAGAAACAGCAGATCGTTTTCATGGTGCCTGGCCACATTGGTGGGATGGTGCAACCGGAAAAGTAAAACCATTCAGTAAGAATGATGATGGTGGTGATCTGGTGGAAACTTCTTTTATGTTGCAGGGTTTGCTTTGTGTACGTCAGTATTTTCAAAATGGCAGTATAGAAGAAAAAGCTTTAGCTACCCGTATTGATAAACTCTGGAAAGAAGTAGAGTTTGATTGGTACCGAAATAGTAAAAATGTTTTGTACTGGCATTGGAGTCCAAACAACGGATGGAAGATGAATTTTGCAGTGCATGGTTATAATGAATGCCTGATCATGTATATACTTGCTGCAGCATCGCCTACTCATGGAGTTCCGGCTGAAGTATATCATGAAGGTTGGGCAGAGAATGGAAAGATCAATAAGTTTCCGGCAAATTATGATGGCATCACTTTACAAATGAATCACCAGGGAGAAGCCGGCAATAGTGGTCCTTTATTCTGGGCACATTATTCTTATCTGGGTTTAGACCCGAGAGGATTAAAAGATAAATATGCCGACTACTGGAAGGATAATACGAATCATGCACTTATTCATTATCGCTGGTGTGTAAATAATCCGAAAGGATATAAAGGTTATGGAACCAATAGCTGGGGGTTAACGTCTAGTTATTCTATAAGGGGGTATGCAGGGCATGCACCAACTGAAAAGAGAGATCTGGGAGTAATATCACCTACGGCAGCTCTATCATCATTTCCTTATACACCAAAAGAATCAATGGCGGCAATGAAGCATTGGTATAATGATATGAAAGATAAACTTTGGGGTGTTTATGGTTTTTATGATGCTTTCAGCGAAACGGCTGATTGGTATACCCCAAGATACCTGGCTATTGATCAGGGTCCGATCGTAGTAATGATGGAAAACTATAGAAGCGGTTTACTATGGAATTTATTCATGAGCTGCCCGGAAGTAAAACAAGGGTTAAAAAAACTAGGATTTGAAAGTCCATGGTTAAGTAAATAAGATATTATGATTAAGAATCGATTAGTTGCTTTTTTATTTTTTATGGTTCCGCTGTTGCTTTTTGCGCAGCAGGAAATAAAAGTGATGTCATATAATATCCGGTTGGATGTAGCTTCTGATGGAGAGAACCGGTGGGATGCAAGAAAAGATAAAGTAGCAGGATTAATGAATTATTATGAACCTGATTTTATCGGAGGGCAGGAAGTTACCCATACTCAGTTACAATACCTGGTAAAAAATCTGAACGGATATGCATATATAGGTGTTGGCAGAGATGATGGAAAAGAAAAAGGAGAGTATTCCTGTATTTTTTATAAGAAAGATAAGTTTGATGTAGTACAGCAATCTACTTTCTGGCTATCACCTACGCCTGATTCAATATCAAAAGGATGGGATGCTGCAATCGTACGGGTATGTACATACGGACTTTTCAGAAATAAGAAAACAAAACAATTATTTTGGGTTTTGAATACGCATTTTGATCATATAGGTAAAACAGCAAGATTGGAATCTGCAAAACTGATCATTGAAAAAATAAACGACTTGAATACTAAAAATTATCCGGTTGTATTAACCGGCGATTTTAATAGCAGGCCAAATGATGCTCCGATCGAATTCATCAGCAATAATATGCAGAATACCCGGAGCATTAGTTCAATAGTGTATGGTCCTGCTGATACCTGGAATGCTTTTCAATTCAATAAAAAACTGGATGGTTGTATTGATTATGTTTTTGTTTCGAACGACAGTAGAATAAGCGTTTCAAAGTTTGCAACAATTACTGATTCTTATGATATGAAATATCCATCTGATCATTTGCCGGTTATGGCTATTTTATTGATCAGTAAATAGGGGATTAATAAATGAAACAAATTATTTTAATAGGATTGTTTTTTTTCGCAACAAACGGCAGTGCACAGCAACTACCCGAAGGCAAAGCAGGTAAAACATATTGCAATCCAATCAATATAGATTATGGTTATACACCAATACCCAATTTTACACAATGGGGTAAACACCGTGCCACCGCTGACCCGGTTATTGTAAATTATAAAGGCGATTATTATTTATTCAGCACCAATCAATGGGGTTATTGGTGGAGTGGGGATATGTTGAACTGGAATTATATTTCAAGAAAATTTCTCCGTCCATGGAATACAGGTACATATGATGAGTTATGTGCTCCCGCAGTTGGAGTGATCGGAGATACCATGATCGTTTTCGGCTCCACGTATACTAGAAAGTTTTCCATTTGGATGAGTACAGATCCAAAAGGAAATGAATGGAAGCCTTTGGTGGATTCATTTGATATCGGTGGCTGGGATCCTGCATTTTTTACAGATGATGATGGCAGGTTGTATATGTATAATGGCAGCAGTAATGTGTTTCCCATTTATGGCGTGGAGCTAAACAGAAAAACATTTCAGCCCATGGGTACCCGTAAGGAAATGTATATGCTGCAAAGCTGGCGTTATGGCTGGCAACGTTTTGGTGAACAAATGGATAATACTTTTTTAGATCCTTTTATTGAAGGCGCATGGATGACAAAGTATAATCGCAAATATTATTTGCAATATGGTGCACCAGGTACAGAATTCAGTGGTTATGCAGATGGTGTTGTAGTAGGAAATAATCCATTGGGTGGTTTTGTGCCACAATCAGATCCTTTGAGTATTAAACAAGGTGGATTTTCAAGAGGTGCCGGACATGGTGCTACATTTTTGGATAATCAAAATAATTACTGGCATGTTTCTACAAGTATTATTTGTGTAAAAAATACTTTTGAGAGAAGAATAGGAATCTGGCCGGCAGGATTTGATAAAGATGATATGATGTGGTGTAATACATCATTTGGCGATTATCCGCATTATATCCCATCCGCAAGAGAGTTGGCTAAAGACAATTCTTACTTCACAGGATGGATGTTATTAAATTATAAAAAGCCAACACTCGTTTCTTCAACTCTCGGAGGCTTTCATGCAAACAATGCAGTTGATGAAAGTATAAAGACTTATTGGTGTGCATCTACTGCTAATAGTGGCGAATGGATTCAAACTGACCTGGGTACTATTTCAACTGTACATGCTGTACAGATCAACTATGCTGATCAGGATGCAGAATTTCTTGGCAAGTCATCAGGGGTATTTCATCAGTATAAATTATATTATTCTGCTGATGGGAAAAAATGGAAGATACTGATTGATAAAAGCAATAACAAAACAGATGTGCCGCATGAATATATAGAGCTTTCCTCACCTGTGAAGGCAAAATATATTAAGCTTGAAAACATTCATATGCCAACCGGCAAATTTGCGATCAGTGGTTTGCGGGTATTTGGAAATGCAAATGGAACAAAACCGGATGTAGTAAAAAATTTTATTGTACTTCGGACTGAAAAAGACAAACGCAGTGCTTATATCAAATGGCAACCGGTTGATAATGCCTATGCATATAATATTTATTATGGAACGAGCCCTGATAAATTATATACCTGTATCATGGTTCATGATTTGAATGAATACTGGTTCAAATCAATGGATAGCCAGAAACCATACTATTTTACGATTGAGGCTATAAATGAAAACGGTGTTAGTGAGAAAATTAAAACCATCGAAGCAAAATAGAATTAAAGGAATGAAAGAATTAATAAGGTATACTTTTTTATTTTTTTTTACGATTTCGCTGTTACATGCAAACGGACAGCCATTTGCCAATGAAATTGCTGATTTTAAAAAACAGGACAGCATTTCTTCCCCTCCAAAAAATGCAATTCTGTTTGTAGGCAGTTCTTCATTCAGGATGTGGAAGAACGTACAAGATGCTTTTCCGGAACATATCATAATTAACCGGGGTTTTGGTGGTTCTGCACTACCTGATGTTATACGTTATGAAAAAGAAATCATATTTCCTTATCAACTAAAGCAAATTGTAATTTATTGTGGGGAGAATGATATTGCATCATCTGATACTATAACTGCCGAATTAGTGTTGGATAGATTTAAGATCCTATTCAAGGACATAAGAAAAGAATTTAATGAAGTACCCGTAATCTTTATTTCTATAAAGCCCAGCCCTTCCAGGTGGCAGATGAAAGACAGGATGATCAAAGCAAATAGCTTAATAAAAAAATATTTAAAGCACCAGAAGCAAACAAAATACATTAATGTGTGGAAGGCTATGTTGGGAGCAGATGGAAGCCCAATGAGTGATATTTTTATTCAGGACAATTTGCATATGAATGCAAAGGGATATGCGATCTGGCAAAAATTAATTGAACCACATTTATTGAAATAATAAAACAAACAGGCATGAAGATCTTATCTGGATTATTAGTCGTATCAATACTTTTTATTTCCTGCAATTCATCAAGTCAAATATCAGGTGATAAGTCAATGAACACTTTCGTAAATGACCTGATGAAGAAAATGACATTGGAAGAAAAGATCGGGCAGTTAAATCTATTAACCCCGGGAGGAGGAGTGGCAACAGGTGCCGTTGTAAGTAAAGGTGTTGAAGGTAAAATTTCAAATGGTGAAGTGGGAGGGTTATTTGGAGTGATTGGTGAAGCGAAGATCCGCCAGGCACAGGAATTGGCGGTAACAAAAAGCAGACTAAAGATTCCTTTGTTGTTTGGTTCCGATGTAATACATGGCTATAAAACAACCTTTCCAATACCGTTAGGTTTATCCTGCAGTTGGGATATGCCAATGATAGAACGAAGTGCAAGAATTGCTGCTACCGAAGCTACTGCTGATGGCTTGAACTGGGCATTCTCTCCTATGGTAGATATTGCCCGTGATCCTCGTTGGGGAAGGGTTGCAGAAGGTGCTGGAGAAGATCCGTACCTGGGTTCAAAAGTTGCAGCAGCTATGGTTAAAGGGTATCAGGGAAATGATTTAAGTAAAGAAAATACATTGCTTGCCTGTGTAAAGCATTTTGCTTTATATGGTGCTGCAGAAGGTGGACGGGATTACAATACAGTTGATATGAGTCTGCTTAAAATGTATAATGAATATTTACCGCCTTATAAAGCAGCGGTAGATGCTGGAGTGGGCACAGTTATGACTTCATTTAATACTATCAACAATATACCAGCTACCGGTAATAAGTGGTTATTAACTGACCTTTTGAGAAATCAATGGGGTTTTAATGGTTTTGTAGTATCAGATTATACTTCTGTAAATGAAATGTACGATCATGGTTTAGGCGATACAGCAACAGTAGCAGCACTTGCATTAAATGCAGGAATGGATATGGATATGGTGGGTGAGAGTTATCTCACAACACTGAAACAATCATTGCAGCAAGGTAAAGTTTCACAAAAAAGTATTGAAGATGCCTGTCGGAGAATTCTTGAAGCAAAATACAAATTAGGATTGTTTGATGATCCTTATAAGTATTGTAGCAAAGAAAGAGTGACTAAAGAAGTTTTATCAACTGATAAAAAAATGGCTGCAAAAGAATTCGCTACCAAATCTGTTGTATTACTAAAAAATACACAGCAAACACTGCCTTTAAAAAAATTCGGAACAATAGCATTGATTGGCCCATTAGCTAACAACAAAAGTAATATGCTTGGTACCTGGGCAGTTTCAGGTAACAGGGATTTGGCAATTCCGGTATTTGAAGGAATGAAAAATGAGGGCATCAAAGAATTAAATATTTTATATGCTAAAGGTGCTAATATTTCTGATGATAGCTTTTTTGCAAAAAAAGTTAATGTGTTTGGTCCAAGAATTGAAAAAGAGAATCGATCTGCGAATGAATTGATAAATGAGGCAGTTGCTGTAGCAAATCAGTCAGATATAATTGTTGCGGTAGTTGGTGAGGCTTCTGAAATGAGTGGTGAATCTTCCAGCCGTTCTGATATTATGATTCCTGCCAGTCAGCGTAAATTATTGGAAGCATTGGATAAAACTGGTAAGCCTTTGGTGTTGGTAATTATGGCTGGCCGTCCTTTGGTAATAGATTGGGAACTTCAGCATGCTGCTGCAATTCTTTATGTATATCATGCAGGTCAGGAAGCTGGCAATGCAATTGCTGACGTATTGTTCGGCAATTATAATCCTTCTGGAAAATTAACCAAT
>JAHEMN010000158.1 GCA_024643645.1 Chitinophagaceae bacterium
AGATGATGAGAATTATGCTTTTGTTTCAGCTTGGGAATTCAAAGGTGAAAGCAACTGGGAGCTTCATAAAGAAAACCTTGAATTTGAAATTGCCAAGCCTACACAACGGAGCTATAAGTAATACTGCGAGCATGATTTAAAAATGAAATATTCTTTTTAGAGATTGCGAAATTGAAAAAACATTAATATTTAATCGACAATACTTTTTATACATGGAACACTCAACAATTAATTTGAACTTAAAGATCTGGAGACAGAAAAATGCTGCGACGAAAGGTGGTTTTGTGACATATCCTGTTAAAAATATTTCAATTGAAATGTCATTTCTTGAAATGATCGATGTGCTGAATGAAGAATTGATCAATAAAGGAGAGGAGCCAATTGCTTTTGATCATGATTGCCGTGAAGGAATTTGCGGTGCATGTTCAATGTATATAAACGGCAGACCACATGGACCTTGGCAAGCTAATACAACCTGCCAGTTACATATGAGAGCATATAATGATGGAGATACTATTGTTATAGAACCATGGAGAGCAAATGCATTCCCTGTTATTAAAGATCTGGTAGTTGACAGATCTGCATTTGACAGAATTATACAGGCAGGAGGTTATATCTCCGTTAATACAGGAAATGCAGTAGATGCTAATGCTACTCCTATTGAAAAAGATAATGCTGACGCTGCTTTTGCAGCCGCGGCATGTATCGGCTGTGGTGCTTGTGTAGCTGCCTGTAAGAATTCATCGGCCCTGTTATTTGTTTCTGCTAAAGTTTCTCATCTTGCTCTGTTACCTCAAGGCCATCCTGAAAGAAAATCAAGAGCAATGAACATGGTAGCACAAATGGACAAAGAAGGATTTGGTTCTTGTACAAATACCGGTGCTTGTGAGGCAGTATGCCCTAAAGAGATCTCTATAGAAAATATTGCCAGATTAAACAGAGAGTATATGATGGCCGGAGCTTCTTCTGAAAAATAATTTTAGCCCTGTAAAGGGCTTTTTTTTATCGTATCAATGTAAGTGTTCCTTTCTTTGTAATTGAAGTACCTGTCTTTTCATCTACTCCATTAAATGTCCAAACATATACACTGGTAGATTGTAGGATACCTTTTATTTTCCCATCCCATCCCGCACCTCTTTTTGAAGTACTGAATATTCGGGATCCCCATCTGTTAAAAATGCTAAATTCTTTGAGTGTTACTGTGCCAGGATAAAAGGGTTTTATCGATTCATTCTTCCCGTCATTATTTGGTGTAAATGCCTTGGGAACATAAACTTCATCATATTGCAGTACTGTGATCTTTAATGAATCTGTTGCTTTACAGCCTCGGGCATTTGTGATGGTTATTTTATAAACAATATTCTCTAACGGTGTGCTGACCGGACTTTTTGATCTAAAATCATTCAGCCAAACAGGTGGGCTCCATTCAGGTAAACCCTCAGGACCTGCATATGATAAAGTAACAGATTCGCCAACCCTTATTATTCTGTCTGGAGAAGCATTTACAATAAACGCTTCATTGGTAACTATTTTCGTTATAGAATCATTAAGACAAGCAACACCAGTAAGCATTTTTAATTTTACAGTATAAAATCCCGGAGAATTATAATTATGTGTCGGATCAATTGCAGTAGAACTAAAGCCATCACCAAAATCCCAAATAAACTGTGTACCTGCATCATTTAAAGTACTGCTGGTATTAGTAAACCGGACATAACCGGAATCGCAAATATCTTTGAATTCAAAATTCAATGTATTGGTTATAATGCCCTGTGGCTTTATATTTTTCGATCTTAAAATAGAACCGCAAGTTGTGCCGGATGTGATTTTTAATTTTACAAAATAGGACAAACCTGATGGAATAAATGTATGAATGGGGTTTTGCAATGCAGATGTAGTTCCATCTCCAAAATCCCAAAACCATGAAATATTTCCCGTCATATTTGTATAGCCTTGAAATTGCACATTACCAGAACAACTATCCAGAATGGTATAATTAAAACCATTATTTGGATCATCAGTAAAAACGATATCATTGATATGAGAGGGTAATCCAATATAAGATGTGCCCGGCAATAAACTAATGGCTTCCTGGCGTAAATCACATAGAACACCCCTGAGGTTTGGCTTATTAATAACTGCGAGATTTAATGATGGATTGGCAACATAGATTTTCTCATCCGGAGCAAGTTGTAAATCAAAATAACCACTATTTGTTGGAAGGCTTAATCTTGATGCCGTTATAGTAGATAAAGTAGCACTAGAGATATCGAGTTGATCTATTTTCTTGTCATTGGGCCTTGTGAGGTAAAGCAATTTAGAATCAGGTGAAAATTCACAATGAGTGATTTGTGCATCAGGGAAACCAATTGAAATGGGATTTGAAATTATTCCGGTAGCATTATCAAAATCTAATAGCTGTACAAAATTTGGTTGCATACTGTTCTCATCAAAAAATGGAAAATGAGTTTGACAAATTTTTTTGCCATTCGGAGTAACCTTCATTACACCAGAATTGATACTTGAATATTGACTTAATATTACACCTGTAGTTGAAATGATAGCAGGTTCTATTCCATTACATGTAATTAGCCAGGATCTGAATATGTTTGAATTATTGTCATTTGTTATCACCCACACATCAATTCCATTTGCATGCCTGGCAGTAGTCAATCGTTCAGTGCATGATTGCCAAAGAAGCGTATTTTTAACAACAACTTCTCCATTGCCATTATCTCTGTTCATATTTACAATCGAATATTTATAACCCGATGTAAAATTTGTTTCAATTGCACCGGTAGTGAAAATATAATATAAGCTATCATTTCCCGGAACAGGAACAATTGCAATTTGTGCAGATGAAATATAGCCATCAAGATCTGCACCATTTAGCATGATCTGATGAAGTTTATTATATACAACAGTTCCATTGGTGTAAAAAAGAAGATCTCCGTTTTCATCAGATATTGTAGCATTAGCTTCATCAGAAAGCATGGCACTATTCGATAAAACCAATGGTTCTGGCTGAGTAGGTGTAGAATTAAATTTTAAGCCAGCTTTTCTGCCAAAATACCAGTTGTTATACTGTTGAGCATTTGTACCAAAACAAATCAAAAAAAAGAGGCAATATGAAATTAAATTCTTATTCAACTATAAAAGTTAAAACATCGTATTTAAGAGGGAAAACTTTGTAAAAATGCTGCTTTTTAGTGGAATTAACAGCATGGGATAACTTTAAAGCAATAAAAGGACAAATTTTACGATTTTTAATAAAATACACTGCTATTGAGTTTGTTAGGTCGAATATCCTGTATCTTATTGTTAACATTCACTGCTTTTTTAAGTAGTGCACAAGTTCCTGTAACTAATCCAATAGTTTCAAATCTTCGTCATAAAGTATTTCCAAACATTACTGATAGCATCAAAATTGATACAACAAGTATCATTCCCAATACATTCTCGATATCATATGTGGCTTCTGCCGACTATCGCCTTGATTTTGTGAATGCAACTTTATATTGGTTGAAAAAACCTGTTAGTGATAGCATAATTATGGCCTATCGTGTATTTCCATTTAAATTGAATCCAGTAGCACAAAGAATGGTATATGATAGTGTGGTAAATAATTTTTATGTAAAGCCATATGAATTTAATAGTGGTCTATCTAATAATCAACGAGGCATATTTGATTTTGGAACGTTAAAAGCTGAAGGAAGCTTTGGCAGACAAATAGGCTTTGGGAATAGTCAGGATGCAGTGGTGAATTCAACATTAAATCTTCAGTTAAACGGAATGCTTGGTGATAGCATTGAAATTAATGCAGCTATCACCGATAATAATATTCCTATTCAACCAGACGGGAACACACAACAATTG
The DNA here is from genome assembly GCA_024643645.1 of Chitinophagaceae bacterium. Taxonomy (GTDB): domain Bacteria; phylum Bacteroidota; class Bacteroidia; order Chitinophagales; family Chitinophagaceae; genus JJ008. The sequence continues at coordinate 3,877 of JAHEMN010000158.1, forward strand.
AATGAATTTGATCAGGTGTTCCTTCAGTTTAAAAAGAAGAATTGGCAATTAAATCTTGGTGATATTGATATCCGTCAGAACAATAGTTATTTTCTGAATTTTTATAAAAGACTGCAAGGTGTTTCTTTTCAAACGACCAATCGCTTATCAAGATCTGTTGAATCAAACACATTAGTAAGCGGATCAATTGCCAAAGGAAAATTTACCAGGAATATTCTGGAACCATTGGAAGGAAACCAGGGGCCTTACAGGTTAAGAGGTGCAAACAATGAGTTTTTCTTTATTGTATTGGCTAATACAGAAAGAGTGTTTTACGATGGTGAACTTTTACAACGTGGAGAAGACCAGGACTATGTGATCAATTATAATTCTGCAGAAATAAGTTTTACTCCTAGAAGAATGATCACAAAAGACAGCAGAATACAAGTTGAATTTGAATATGCTGATAGAAATTTTCTGAATGCTAATCTTTATTTGTCGCAGGAGTTTGCAATAAACAATAAGTTGAAGATAAAAATTGGTGCATTCAATAACAGCGATGCAAAAAATTCTTCGATCAACCAGGTATTAGATCCAAAGCAAAAGCAATTTCTTGCCGATCTGGGTGATAGTGTGCAAAAAGCATTTTATCCTGCCGCATTTTTAGATACATTGACAGCAGGAAAGATTTTATATGAAAAAATATACGTAGGGCTTGATTCCTTTTATCAATATTCGACAGATCCGGCAGTGGCTATTTATAATTTATCTTTTGTAGATGTAACGCAGGGGAAAGGAAATTATATTCCTGATTTTAATGGTGCCAATGGAAAAGTGTATAAATATGTTGCCCCGGTTGCAGGAGTACCACAAGGTCGTTATGAGCCGGCACAGATATTGGTTGCCCCTAGAAAACAGCAGTTAATTAATCTTGGGATAGACTATGCTATCAGTTCCAATACTAATTTGAAAGCAGAAATTGCTACCAGCAGTAATGATGTGAATACTTACTCATCAAAAGATAATGGGGATGACAGGGGATGGGGTGCAAAGTTTCAATTATCAAATAAAAGAATTCTTCAACAGGATAAAAAACTAACACTGAGTACCGGCATTGATTATGAATATGTACAGCAGAAGTTTAAACCAATAGAAAGATTAAGAAATGTAGAATTTACCAGGGATTGGGGATTAGCACTTAACACCATACCTGTTCCTGTAGATGAAAACATCATAAGAGCTACTGTTGGATTAAAGGATAAGAATAGCCATTCAGTCTCCTATCAATTTACTAATTACCATCGTAGTGATAATTACAACGGTATACAAAATGTTATTTTACATAATGCAAACCTGAAAGGCTGGACATTTAATAACAATTTTACCATTACCAGTTTTAATCAGCTTGATAATAAAGGAAGTTTTTTAAGGCCAACAATTGATATAAGTAAAAAACTGAAGCAATTAAATAACTGGCAACTTGGGTTTAATTATTTATTAGAAAAAAATAATTCCCGATATAAAATTTCTGACACTCTTTTGCCGGGTTCATTTTCATTTGATATTTATTCAGCTTATCTGAAGTCAGATGAAAGTAAAAAGAACAGATACAAGATCACATTCTTTACCAGGTCAGACAAATATGCTGTAAATAAAGATTTCATTCGTGGTGACAGAAGTTTAAATCTGAATCTTCAAACAGAGTTATTGGCAAATCCAAAGAGACAATTATATATAAACACCACTTTCAGGAAACTTAAAGTTTATAACGCTACAGTATCTAAGCAAAAAGCTGATGAAACTATTTTGGGAAGGGCTGAATATGTAATGAATGAATGGAAAGGATTATTGACAGGTAATCTTTTATATGAAGTTGGGGCAGGGCAGGAGCAACGAAGAGATTTTGCTTACCTGGAAGTGCCTGCTGGTACTGGTCAATATGCCTGGAATGATTATAATTCGGATGGTATACAACAGTTGAATGAATTTGAGTTGGCTGCTTTTCCCGATCAGGCTAAATTCTTAAGAATTTTTACTCCTACTAATGAATTCATTAAAGCAAATTATACCACTTTCAATTATAGTTTTAATATTAATCCCCGTGCGGTGCTTTCATCGCCTGATCTTACCGGATTGAATAAATTTCTTTCAAAACTTATCATTATCACTTCATTGCAAACGAATAAGAAATCTATAGCCAGGGGCAGTTTTGAGTTCAATCCATTTAAGTATGGAATAAGTGATACTGCCCTTGTTACATTAAATACCACTTTATTGAATACAATTTCATTCAATCGGTTTAGCAGTAAATGGGGAGTTGACTTTACAAATTTGAGAAGCAGCGGCAAATCATTACTTACCTACGGGTATGAAACCCGGAAATTGAATAACTGGTTAGTAAAATGGCGTTGGAATATCAATCGTTCAATATTGTTTACACTAAATGGGAAAAAAGGTTTAAATGCTTTATCTACCCCTCAATTTGCAAATCGTAATTATGAGTTGAATATTTATAATATTGAACCATTTATAACATTTATCAGGGGAACAACTTTTCGTATTGCCGGTAGTTATAAACTTGAAACAAAGAAAAATCTGGTTCAGTTTGGAGGAGAGAAATCAGTTTCGAATTCTATAAACCTGGATAGTAAGTATAATATATTGCAGAGCAGTTCGCTGAACGGAAAATTCACTTTCAATAATATTGCTTATAAATCTCCTGCCAATACAACTGTAAGTTATATTATGCTGGATGGCTTATTGCCGGGTAAAAACTATTTATGGTCACTTGGGTTCAGCAAAAGATTATTGAATAATCTGGAGATCAACCTTTTTTATGATGGCA
>JAHEMN010000159.1 GCA_024643645.1 Chitinophagaceae bacterium
GAAGTAGTGGATGTAAATGTGCACCCGACGAAACAAGAAATAAAATTTGAAGATGAGAAAATAATTTATGCTTTTGTGCAGGCCGCTGTTAAACATGCATTGGCACAATTCAGTGTAACACCTACTTTGGATTTTGATCTGGATGCATCTATTCAACAGCTTTCATCTATCTCACAACCATTTACAGATGAAAAAAAATCAGCTGCTGCATCAGGTTCTATCTTCAAAGGCTTTACACAAAAACACCAGGCACATTTTATTGAAAAGAACGAAAGAAGTGAATTGAAGCATTGGAAGAGTTTTTATGAGAGTCCGGAGTCAGGAGTCGGAAGTCAGGAAAAAGAATCCGAAGGTATAGCAGACCCATCCACCATTGACCATTCACCATTCACCGAAACAGAATTAACACAACTACTCAACACATACATAATAACTGCATCACTCAATGGCTTCCTTCTTATCCACCAACAGGCGGCACATGAAAGAGTGTTGTATGAACAATTGAAAAAAGCAAGTAAGGACAAACCTGTAGCAACTCAACGAAGTATGTTTCCTTCCACCTTAGAATTAACACCGGCAGATGCTGCAGTGATGGAAGAGATCATTACAGATCTTCAGCTGCTGGGTTATTTGATAGAACCGTTTGGAAAAAATTCATTTGTGATACAAGGTACGCCTGCCGATGTAACAGAGGGAAATGAAAAACATACAATTGATATATTATTGGAACAATACAAACACTTCAGCCCCGAAGTAAAGTTTTCTAAAAGAGAAAAACTGATCCGTTCGTTGATAAGGCAACAAGCTATTAAAACCGGAACAAGGTTGACGGAAAAAGAAATGCGGCATTTAGTGAATGATCTGTTTGCCTGTGAGCAATCGAATATTACTCCTGATGGCAATCCTACTTATTTGGAATTTAAGCAAGAGCAGTTGGAGAGAATGTTTGGGAAATAATTTTGCAAATCAAACAATTCGCTGTTGAATAGCTTTGGCCACCATTTCTGTAAGTGAAGCGACATGTAGTTTTTCATAGATCTTTTTTATATGGCTGCGTACGGTTTCATAGCTGATGTTCAACTGATCGGCAATCATTTTATAGCTTAACCCGTTTACCATACAAGCCAGTACTTCTTTTTCTCTTTTGGTTAACTGGTAATCCGGTGCTTCTTCCGGTTTTACATGTTCAGGAATCTGCTGCATACGGGTCAATATTTTCCGGGCTATGGAAGGCGACATAGGTGAACCGCCGAATTGTAACTCCCTGATGGAGTCCACTAGGCGGGTATTCAGAAAATTTTTGAGAATATAACCGGAAGCTCCGGCACAAATGGAATCAAAAACCCGGTCATCATCTTCAAATACCGTTTGCATCAGTATCTGGATATGCGGAAATTCCTTCTTTATCAGTTTGACAGCTTCGATACCAGTCATGCCCGGCATTTCAATATCCATCAACACAACATCGGGCCTGCAATCTTTAATTTCGTCTATACAATCCAATACGTGGGAAAAAGAACCAACCACTTCAAGTTCCTGTTCCATTTTAAGCAAAAGCACAATACTTTCCCTGATGTTTTTGTTATCATCAAATATGGCGATACGTAAACCCATTTTTACAAATATGAACTAAAATATACCAATAATCTATCACCAAATCAGGGGATAGGGAACCGGAGTCTAATCTCGCTACCTTCATCCAATATGCTCTCCACCTGCAATTTCCCCTTCATCTCCTCGGCCCTTGAATTCATATTCCGCAACCCATTTCCGGATAAAGAGAATTTACCACCGGACAGTTCCCGGTTCACATCAAATCCTACCCCATTATCTTTTACATATAGTTTTAACTGATGATCTGAATTGTTAAGTGCGGTATATATTGCCGAACAACCCGAATATTTAAATGCGTTGTTGATAGCTTCTTTGAAGATAAGGTATAAGTTTTTTCTTTTCTCCATATCAAGATTTAATTCAAGGATTGAAGGATCATAATCAAGGGTGAAGCGAATATTTCTTACGGCCAGCATGGGTTTGGCAAAACTTTCCATGCGCTGAATTATTTGTTCCATGCTGTCATTCTTTGGGTTAATGGCCCAAACAATATCGTTCATATCAGAGACCATTTCGCCGGAGGTGTCGCTGATCCGGCTCAGTACCGCCTGCAGTTCTTCTTTATTATTTTGTTCCCCCTTTTTTTGCGCCACCTTACTGAAAACGGAAATACTGCTGAGTGTTGAGCCCACATGGTCATGCAGGTCCTGACTGATCTGCAACCGGTCTCGTAATAATTTCTTTTCTGATTTATTGCGGCTGAACCGGCGGTAACGGTAAAAGCCGTAACACCCTGCCAAAACAACAAAAGCAATAATCCCGTAAGCAAATATTTTTTTCTGTTTTTGTCTTTCCGCCAGTGTTGTTTTTAGCAGGTTCTCGGATTCCAGCAATTCTATTTCTTTTTCTTTCTGCTGCATTCTGTCCCGGGCTTTATATACTTCAACTTTTTTGGATGTGTTAGTATTATAAGACCGTTGGATGTAAAAATTATATAATTTAAAATTTTTATAGGCACTTATCAAATTGCCTTCTACGCTATCTATTTTAGATAAATAAAGGTAGGCTTCTGCTTTAGACTCATTATCTTCTACGTTCTTAAATCCTTTCAATCCATCCTGAAGATATTTTTTTGCAAGAATGTAATTTTTCAATTTATACTCCACTTCGCCTATTAGAATTTTTACCTCAGCAGCAGCCCAAATTAAATTTAATACTAAATAATCTTTTAATGAAAGAGAAAAATAAGATAATGCTTCTTTGTAATTTTTTTTTGCTGTTCTTACATCCCCTTCAGTCATTGCTGAGTCCCCTATAGAAGAATATACTCTGCCAAAACAATTATAGCTCCATGGGATACCTGTTTTTGTTACCCCGGGTAAATGAAATATCTCAAACCCTTCATTGTAAAATTTCATTGCGTCTGTATGCTTCCGCTGTTTTAAATTCAAATCCCCCATTGTCATAATATTGTTTGCATATCCAAACTTGTCATTTTCTTTTTTATACAATTCAGAAGCTTCCATTATATATTTATCAGCGAGGGAATCATCATTACTTCCGAAATAGGCAAAACCAATACTACCCAGGGCTGATGCAATACCTGATCGGTCATTCAGCTTTTCATAAATATCTAATGCATAATAATTAGATTCTAGTGCGACACCATTTTCTCCCAAATATGTGCACAAGGCTCCTTTTAAAATATACAGATCTGCTTCTTCTTTTTTCATTCCAAGTTCATGCCATACCAAAATAGCAGAATCCAGGTATTTGTTCCCTAAATCACTGTAACCCTGATTTGCATACAGTGTGAAAATATGTTTGTAGCATTTGGCTATTCCATTTTTATTGCCGGCATGTTTTAATAATTCAATAGCAACATTAATGTTTTTAAAAGCCAGATCATATTGTTTCCTTTTGTGATGATATTTGCTGATAAGAAGATAAGCAAAGCCAGTTCCATCTTTATAGTTTAGCCGTTGGGAAAGCATTAATAATTGATCTCCCAATTTTAATACCTCATCATAATTATCCTTTTTATCATATAGGAGTCCCAGCTCAAAAATTGTATTTGCTTTTCCAATATCTTCATTTGAGCCTTGAAGCACATGCAAAATGCTGTCAATCTTTTTATCCCAGGATTCGGCTTCGGCGCTACTTACTATCTGTGCATTAAGCACTGCAACGCAGGATAAAAAAGGTATTATTAGCAAAAGCCTTTTCAAAAAAACTGAGTTTACACTAATATAAAGAATCCCGGCCATATCACCGGGATTCAAATTTTTATTAACAGGCAATAAAATTCATTCGAAAACAATAATGAACTATATAATGGATAATTAAGAATTAGTCAATTTGTAACAGCTATTTTTCTTATTTCATTGTAACCACCTGCATTCATTTTAAGAAAATAAATTCCCGCATTTATCCCACGGGTATTCCAGGTCACTTCATTGCCATTTTCTTTAAAAACTTTATTGGCAACAGTGGCCACATATCTGCCTGTCATGTCAAAAACCTGAAGGTTGACTTTACTTTGCTTCGCAAGATTGAAAAAAATAGCAACAGCACCGGAAACAGGTTCGGGAAGAATATCTGCCATCATGATTTCGGTATTTTCAGTTGGTTTACTGTTGCGTAACCAGCCGCCGCAGCACAATTTGCCTACATTGATACACTCGCCAATATACCAGCCCAGATTGAGATAATTCTGCACTTGGCTTTGATCCACACATTGCTTTTGACACCTGCATCCACATGCCCCTTTGTAACCATAAGACATCAGCACTTTATTGCCATGACAATTTTGAGCAACAGCAAATTGATACATCAAACTCAACAAAAGCGCCACGATGATAACTTTTATTGTTTTCATTTTTTTAAATTTAAAAGTTGAACACTAATAAGAAATGGTGCCATTCCCGGTAATACTAAATGTAGGCCCTCCCGGAGTTGTTACATCCACCATGCCGGTAATCTGAAAAGTTCCTGATGCTCCGGCAAATCTCCCGGTACCTCCGGTAATGGTCCATAGACCTGTGATCGTGGCTGTGGCTCCTCCATTGAAAATTATATTATTCAGATCGATGACATCGTCACCGGTATAAGTGATCTTATCGCCATTGGCTGCCACAATCTGTCCGGCAGTGACTGTTGTCAGGATAAATGTACTGCCGCTTAAATTACAGTAGCTATCCTGCCCCATACTAATTGCAGAATTTATTTCACCCATATGAGTGATGGTACCATGCAAAAAATATCCGCTGTTGGAAATACCGAATGGAACACCTGGCATTGTACAGGATAAGGTCGGAGATGATGGATCTACAGTAGAATATAAATTAACTGACATAGGACGGGCAACTGCAGATTTGCCAGCATTCTTATTCGAAACCAAATCAGCCTGCATCGTTGCATACGATTTCATTTCATTGTTGTCTTTCTTACATGCGGCAAAAAGCATAATTGTCAATGCAAAGAGGATGATCTTCTTCATAATTGTTTGCTTTATTTGTTTGTTAATGATTTTAAGATAATGTCATTTTTTAGTAGTTCAATCATTTTGACAATGCTAAAATATCCTGTCCATGTGTGCTGGAGGATACCCGAATAAGGGGAATTGCATCACCAAAAACGGTGATTAGGATTCTGTTTAAGAATTAATTGAAAAAAAGATTTTGAACCCCAAATGTTTAATGTTTTTCCCGGATGTTCTGAATGAATTTTTCAATTACCCTTCTTACTTCCGTAGCAGAAGCCTGATGATTATTTACCAATGTAGAAAAAATGAGCAGCTTTCCTTTTTTAGTATATAAGAAACCGCTGAAGGCGACGACACCGGAAAGTGTGCCTGTTTTACCATAGATATAACCGCTGTCAGCTTTGTAATAACTGCTGATAGTTCCTTCTCCACCAGTAGGAAAAATGACTTTGATACGTTCCATACCAAATTCATTCTTCATTTTGTTGAGTATGGCAACAAGATCCTGCGGTGTAAATAAATTATAACGGCTGAGACCGCTGCCATCCACCCATCTAGGCTTTTGCGGCAGGTCTTTAAAATCTGTTTTAAGAATAGTATCAATAATTTTTGCATCATTCATTACACCCAGCATTTCATTACTTACCATTAATAAAGATTGCTCTGCGAAAAAATTATCGCTGCGGTGCATCATGGGTTTGAGTAGGGAGTCGCTTGGTTGGGAGTAATATTTTCTATACACATTTTCTACATAGTATGCAGAAAGCATAAACTCATCTTCATTCTTTCTCAATGTGTCTTTTAAAAATGAGAATGAAGTATTATTATTAAAATTTTTAAAGGGTATTTGTATTTTATTGAAACTGTTAGTTGATATTATGAATTCAAATTTATTATCATCTTTTTCCCTGATAATCTTGAATTTATCTCCTTTTGTTAGTAACTGACTAAGGGGTTTGATAAAATATGGTTGTTTAAAAATTGGTGGAGATACTTTTAGATCATTTTCTTTTAACTCAAAACTAATCACATTACCATAAATAGGCATTGCGGATCTTTCAGCCATATAAGATTCCTGATAATCATTCCAAGACCAGCCACTACCATATTCATCAATCTTGTCTTTAACATTGAATTCTAAAACAATATTTTTATCAGATTTCTTTAATTTATCAAAAACAGGTTGATAAGCAAACTCATTATTTAGAAAAGTTGGGTCTCCAGATGGAATTAAGTAAATTGTATCATTAGATTCACGGATTAAAAAACTCACCAAACTATCCCCCAAATATTTCATCGCTGCATAACAGGTGGGAATTTTAATATTACTGGCAGGTACAAAATATTTATCGCCCTGGTAATTATATAAATATTTATTGGTGGAAGGATCGAAGATACTGATACCGACATGGGCGGTTTGCAATGCTTTGGCAGATAACACATCTGCTTTAGCAGATTGGGAGATTTGTTTAGAGACAGAACAACCTGATAGAATTAGTAATGAATAATTAAGAATTAATAATTGAATACACCATTGTTTAAAACGACCTTTCATAATTATTAATTACTGATTTTTAGTTCTTAATTAAAAGAAATAACCTTCCTTTCTTTCATACTCTCCAAAGCCGCTTCTATAATTCTTGTATTTAAAATTCCATC
>JAHEMN010000029.1 GCA_024643645.1 Chitinophagaceae bacterium
TCATCCCCTTTATTCTTATATTTTTTGTTGACAAATGCGGCGATACGGCCTGCAAGTTTTCCTTTTTCATCTTTAAGTATCCATCTGGTGGCTTCACCAAAGCGAAATGCTTTGTTTTTTTTCGGATCAAAAACTTCATTGACATCCTTGTCTAAGGGGCGGATATAATCAGGGTTACCTTTGTTTATATGTACATTGACCAATAAAAATTCATTGGTAAGTTGGGAAGATGTCACTTCAATTAGTTGCATATAGGAAAGCTTGCTGCAAATGTAGAAGATACCAGTGTAATTGCCAGCCTATAGCTTTACATATTATTAATTGGAGAGTAAAAAGCTAATAAATATTAACAAAGTCATGAACAATAAATTTTCTAATCACTTGTTTTTTATTTATGAAAAAAAATATCATTGTAGTAATTGTTATAATGATAAGCTTTAACGCTTTTTCACAAAGCAGTCACATCTTTCTTCACCAAGATACCACTGTACTCCATGCTATTGAATGTAAATGGTTAGTAAGGCTATTATCTAAAAATGATTCTACAAAATCATTAGAGAAGGAGAAATCCGTACCATTGATCATTTTGGAATCTGTAGAAAACGGAAAACTGAAAGCAACAGATCCAATAACCAATAAAATTATTCCTGCTAAAGAAATATTTACCTGGCAAATGCCAAAGGACACAGTAGAAATAACACATGATTTAATAGAAAATTTAAGCAAGTCGAAAATTATTCAGCAACGAGTGCATCCTGATGACATATCACAAATCCGGGTTTTCCATGATTGGTTTTTTGATATTTCAACGGGAAAAATCCAATCTAATATTAAATGGGTCGAATTAATTGTAGATGTGTACACTTCGACAGGAATGTTTATTGGGATCAGACCTTTTTGCAGAATTAATTACTAGGTTTAAAATCTAGTTTTTCCCATTTTAACCAGTTTTCCCCACTCCAAAAAACCTATTATTTCAAATTGGCAAATTAATCCTGCACCCTTACCTTTGCGGCCTGAAAATAACCCTCTCAATAAACATTTAATATGGCAAACGTTGGTAAGGTAAAGCAGGTCATTGGTGCGGTAATTGACGTACAATTTCATGGTCAGCTTCCGGAAATTTATAACTCATTAGAACTCAAGAAAGAAAATGGTGATATCCTTGTATTAGAAGTGCAGCAGCACCTGGGTGAGGATAGTGTACGTACTATCGCAATGGATGGTACCGAAGGTATCGTTCGTGGAACTGATGTGGTTGATACCGGAAAGCCAATTGCAATGCCTGTTGGTGATGCCATTAAAGGCCGTTTATTCAATGTTACAGGAGATCCGATCGATGGTTTACCAGCTGTAAGTAAGGAAGGTGGACGTCCTATCCATAGTATGCCTCCAGCTTTTGAAAACCTGAGTACCGCCAGTGAAGTACTTTTCACAGGTATTAAAGTAATTGATCTTATTGAGCCTTATGCAAAAGGTGGTAAGATTGGATTGTTCGGTGGTGCAGGGGTAGGAAAAACAGTATTGATCCAGGAATTGATCAACAATATTGCAAAAGCATATGCTGGTGTTTCTGTATTTGCCGGTGTAGGTGAAAGAACAAGAGAAGGTAATGACCTGATGAGAGAGATGATTGAGGCGGGTATCATGAAATATGGAGATGCATTCAAACATAGTATGGAAGAAGGCGGATGGGATCTTTCAAAAGTGGATATGAATGAACTGGCTGAATCAAAAGCAACCTTCGTATTTGGTCAGATGAACGAACCTCCCGGAGCAAGAGCAAGGGTGGCGTTATCCGGATTAACAATTGCAGAATACTACCGTGATGGTGATGGTACTGGCAAAGGCCGTGACATCCTTTTCTTCGTAGATAATATATTCCGTTTTACACAGGCTGGTTCTGAGGTTTCTGCTTTATTAGGTCGTATGCCATCAGCCGTAGGTTATCAGCCAACACTGGCAACAGAAATGGGAGTGATGCAGGAAAGAATTACTTCTACCAAGAACGGTTCAATCACATCTGTACAGGCGGTTTACGTACCTGCGGATGACCTGACTGACCCGGCACCTGCAACAACATTTGCTCACCTTGATGCAACAACTGTATTGAGTCGTAAGATCGCTGACTTAGGTATCTATCCTGCGGTGGATCCATTGGATTCTACTTCAAGGATCCTGACTCCACAGGTAGTTGGTGAAGCGCATTACAAATGTGCAAACGATGTAAAGTTGATGTTGCAGCGGTATAAAGAATTACAGGATATTATTGCCATACTTGGTTTGGATGAATTAAGTGATGAAGATAAATTAGTGGTAAGCCGTGCAAGAAAAGTACAGCGTTTCTTATCACAGCCTTTCCATGTGGCTGAAGCATTTACAGGATTGAAGGGTGTATTGGTTCCTATTGAAGAAACGATCCGTGGATTCAATATGATCATGGATGGTGAAGTAGATGAATATCCTGAAGCAGCTTTCAACCTTGTAGGAACAATTGATGATGCAATAGAAAAAGGTAAGAAATTAATGGCGCAGGCGCAGGGTTAATACCCCTGTCCCCTAAAGGGGAACTTAGATCGTATAGTCATTAATTATTTGATAAGGTCTTTATAGTAATGAGTTGTTTTTGTGTTACCAGCGATAGTGCTACTATCATCTTCGTTGCGTCGCACTCTTCAACTTTAAGTTCTTTACTCAGCAATTGCTGATCAATAATTATTAATTAACCAACCTAAAAAGTTTTTTAAGCTTTGGGGTTAAAAAGCCCCTTTAGGGGTTTGGGGTTTATGAATCTAGAAATATTAACACCAGAAAAGAAAATATACAGCGGCGAAGTGTACGGGGTGCAAATGCCGGGTATCAGCGGATCGTTTGAAGTATTGGAAAAACATGCTCCGCTTGTCAGCGCATTGAAATCAGGTCGTTTAAAAGTATTAAAGGATAAACAAAATCATGTTTCAAATTTTGATATTCAGGGAGGATTTGTAGAAGTGCTGAATAACAAAGTCATCGTATTAGTGGAAGGTGCCACACCTGTGGAATAACTAACTGGTGAAAAACCAGGTAGTCCGGGATTGTGAAAACAACTATTGCCCTCTTCTTTTTGGAGAGGGCTTTTTTTTGATCAATTTCTTTGCATTCTCTTTTTTAATTCCTGTTCTGCGTAGGAGAAAACCTTCTTCATTATATCCGTCTTTCTTAACTCATATTTTGTTCTTATCTGTTCTTCTTCGTTGGCAACCATCAAAAACATTACATCAATAGCCCTTGCAGAAATAAAATCGGTTAAGTTGCTTTCTAATGGTTGTTTAATAAATGGAATATTATTATAAATATTGGTAATTCCGCTCCACTCTTTGTCTGCACCTTCTGTTTTGATGGCGCTGTCTACAATTGGCCGGAAGGCAGTCATAAGTCCGGGTTTCATTTCTGCTTTAAAGTAATCGGTTGCAGCATGAGTATTATCAGTTACCAATATTTTGGCAGCATCTTTTATACTCATATTTTTTACGGCTGAAAAGAATAATGGTTTCGCCACACCCACAGCAGATGACATTGCTTTAGTAAATTTTCCTGTTACCTGGTTGATCACTTTATCAAAACCAAGATCCCGCAAAGTTTTTTCTATTTTTTCGGCCTCACCTGGAAAAGCAAATCGTACCAAAGGATTTCCGTTGGGATCAGCAAATGCATTGAATCCTTTAAACAGACCCTGTGATAATGCATCCTTTAATCCTAATGCCATTTCCAGTTCTGTTGGCACAAGTCCTAAATTTTTTAACGTATTACAACCGGGAAGTATTAGTAATAAAGACAATAATGGTATGATCAGTAATTTTCTCATTTTGTTTTTTTATGAGATGAAAATACAAAGTGTATCGTTGTATGTTAATTCAGTTGCGGATCAATAGGGAAGTTAACCATCATTTCATATTCACCTCCGAGATGTATCAATGAATCTTTCCATATTTCTGTATGTTTTTTATGGAAAACTAATTTTCGGTTAGCTTTTACTGTAAGCCAGGTCTTTTGAGACATTTCTTCACTTAACTGGTTTTCGGTCCATCCGGAATAACCAATATAAAATCGTATCTTATTTATATCGAATTTACCGTTTTTAATAAAATTAACAACCGCATCAAAATCACCACCCCAGTAAACACCTTTTATAACTTCCTGTCCTCCCGGAATTTGATCGGGGTATTGGTGTATAAAATGAATGGAATTTAGTTCTACCGGGCCACCATAATAAACCGGGATCTTATGCCCTTCCAGTTCCGGTATCAATTCATCTAAAGAATTTTCATATTGACGATTCAATACAAAACCAAAACTTCCTTCTTCTTTATGTTCACACAAGAACACAACAGTTCGTAAAAAATTGGGATCTTTTAAAAAAGGATCTGCAATTAGTAATATGCCCGGTGCCAGATCAATCATAGTTCAATTTAGGATAATAATTCTTTTTTAAAAAGTTCTGTTTTGAAAATTATAGGTTGGCATTATTATTTATATACAATGATTATTGTTCATATTCAGAAAACGTAGTTAAAATATTGCTTTATACCCTTATAAGGGTATGATATAAAGTGATTGAAATGTATTTTTGTGACATTACTTCATATATTTAAACCAGTATCTTAGCCACCTTTATTTATTATTTGTGAAACGCATATTTACCATTATTACAGTTTTAATAAGCTTGTCACTGATAGGCATTATTGCTATTCAGATCTCCTGGATAAAAAATATGGTATTGCTTAAAGAAGAGCAGGTAAAAGAAAAAGTTGAATTAGCGATTACTGCTGTAGGAGAGGAGCTGGCTGAACATAAGGGTAGTTATGCTGCCGGAAATAAGCGAAGTATTTTGAATGATAATTTTTCACTGAATATGTTCAAGCCGAATACTGTAAGTCAGCAGTTCAGTGTAGATGAAATTAGAAAAAAATTAAAGAATGCTTTTTTGGACAGAGGATTAAAGGATGTTCAGTTTGAATTTGGAATAGCAACTTTTGGAAAAAATGGTGTGGAGAATTATTTCGACAGGCAGTCAGAAAAATTTGCCGCTTCTTATAGGGATACAGCTAATAACAAACAATTCATGGTGGCTCTTACCCCTCCTAGTGGTACTCCCGGTGAAAATCTAACGCTGGATGAGGTCTTTATTGTGATGTTGCCTAATATCAATAATTATGTATTGCAATCATTAAAATGGAGAATCGTTACTTCAATTCTCTTTACTATAATTATTCTGGCAGCTTTTTATCTTACCGTTCGTACAATGCTGCGACAGAAAAAATTGGGGGAGATAAAAAATGATTTCATCAATAATATGACGCATGAATTTAAAACCCCGATCGCTACCATTTCATTGGCAGTGGATGCAATGAAAAATGAAAAAGTAATAAGTGACAGGGAAAAATTAGGTTACTTCAGCGGAATAATAAAAGAGGAAAATCAACGGATGAACCGCCAGGTTGAAACAATTTTAAGAGCATCACAATTAGAAAAACAAGAGATCGATCTTAATCTGCAACCTGTTCATGTACATGAATTGATTCAGGATACGGTTGATAATTTTTCATTGCAGCTAAAAGAGAAGGAGGGTAAAGCAGAGCTTTTATTAAATGCAAAGAATGATTTGGTGAATACTGATGATGTTCATTTTTTAAACCTCGTCAATAACCTGATGGATAATGCTGTGAAGTATGCCAAAGAAAATGTGCCGCCTTTGATAAAGTTGACTACCCAATCAGATGATAAATATTTCACATTAAAAATTGAGGATAACGGAATTGGTATGAACAGGGATACAGTGAAAAGAATTTTTGAAAGATTTTACAGAGCTCATACCGGTAATGTACATAATGTAAAAGGATTTGGTCTTGGCTTAAGTTATGTAAAGACTATGGTTGAAGCACATAATGGTACGATCAAAGCAGAGAGTACTTTAGGTAAGGGAAGTACACTTACTGTTGAACTTCCTTTGTACAAAGCTTAGTCATGATTGAGCCACAATAAACTCCCGTCTCCATAACTTAAAAATCGGAATTCATTATTTAAAGCATGATCATACACTTTTTTCCAATCATCACCTATTAAAGAGGCTACTAATAACAGTAAAGTAGATTGAGGTTGATGGAAATTAGTGATCAGTCCTTTTGCGATCTTAAATTTATATCCGGGTGCTATGAGGATCTGGGTTTTGGTTATTAAACGTTCCAGTTTGTTTTCAACCATCCAGTTAAGCAAAGACTGTAATGCATCTTTAGCAGAAATATTTTTTTCAGCTAAATCATAAGCTTCCCATTGGGAAAGAAATGTTGAGCTTTGATCCTCCATTGCCCATTGCCTATTGCCTATTGCTTTTACACCCATCCAATACAAACTCTCTATAGTTCTCAAAGATGTTGTACCAACAGCAACAATGGTGTTATCAATATTTTTTAAAATAGTTGAAATCGTTTCTTTTGAAACATCAATCCATTCTGCATGCATATCATGTTCAAGCATCGTCTCACTTTTAACAGGTTTAAAAGTGCCGGCACCAACATGCAGTGTAACAAAATCTTTTTGAATTTTTCTTTGTTCAAGTTTTTTGAAAATTGAATCAGTGAAATGCAAACCGGCAGTTGGAGCTGCTACTGAGCCATCAAATTCAGCATATACTGTTTGGTATCTTTCATGATCTGCTTCTTCAACTTCTCTTTTAATATAGGGTGGAAGTGGAACAGCGCCGGCAAAATGTAATATTTCTGCAAAGCTTAATGTTGCAGGTGTCCAGGATAATTCAATAATAAATGAACCTGCTCTTTTCTCAATATATTTTGCTGAAAGAATTATTTCATTTCCTTCAAACTGTATTTTTTTTTCCAGCAGTTGTCCGTTTTTCCATTTGGAGGCGCCACCAACCAGGCAATGCCACAATACTTTTTCTTTTTGAAGCATTGCTGAAGTAATATCAGCATATTGCTCATGCGGCTCCAGACAAAAAATCTCAATTACGCCACCTGATGGTTTTTGAAACAATAGTCTTGCTTCTACAACTTTTGTATTATTAAAAATGAGTAATGATTCTTGTGGAAGTTGATTGGCGATGTTTTTGTAAAATTCTTCTGTGATGTTTCCTTGCTTGTAAATAAGAAGTTTTGATCCGTCCCTTTCGGCGAGAGGATATTTTGCAATTTTTTCTTCAGGCAGTGAATAAGTGTAATCCTTAATGGATAAATTTTTCGGATCTTTCATAACACAACTAACTGTTGTATTTGGTGAACTGCAAATGTATTATCGTTTGTTTAATGGCACAACTAATTTCAACCCACTCCACACATCACTCACTGCACAAACCTTTACATCTACCAGGTCATTTTGCAATGCATAATTACGGATCACATCCTCTGTAACATCAGTTGGGATCTTAGCACTCTTTTTATACCACGAAACCCAGATCGTTATAGAAGCATTTTTCCTGATAAAAACTTTTAGCTTTTTCATAGCTGCTTCAAATTCATTATTGCTTTTTACAAAGAGATGAATCAGTTCAGGAATTTCTTTTTGCTGAATGAATTGGTCAGCAATATTTCTGGTTAACAATTCGAAATAGTTATCAGGTTGATTTATCAATAGAATTTTCATTGCTGGTTTTATTCCAAGCTTATGAATTAATGGTTTGCCTGAATATCCTGCTGGTATGGGTTTCATTACAATCAAATTGCAGATAAATTCTGAGAAAAATGCAAGAATCATCGTTATCCACAGCTTTTGCACCGTAATTCACATGGTATTAACATGCTTTTTCTGAAAATTTTTCCCACATTTCTTAGAACCCTTTACTGTATTGATTTTCAGGGGAAAAAGGAGTGTGGGAAAATTAAATATCAAAAAATTTGGTGATTAAGTGGGAAAAAGTGTTATTTTGTGTCAATTATTTAATCAATTGACCCAAACCACTGATAATGACAGGTTTTCTCGGAGAATATCCGGCAACATTGGACGCCAAGGGGCGGTTTCTGCTCCCAGCGGGGTTCAAGAAACAATTGCCGGAAGAGGAACTGGGCCGATTTGTTATCAACAGAGGATTTGAAATGTGTTTAGCTCTTTATCCGGTTAAGAACTGGGAGCCGCTCTTTAATGATATAAGCAAATTGAACGACTTCGACCCTAAGGTGAGACAGTTCAGAAGAAACTTTTTAAACGGGGCTACTTATGTAGAGCCTGATACAGCAGGGAGGATTTTAGTGCCACCGAATTTAAAAGGTCATGCGTCGCTGGAAAAGGATATCATTTTGGTAGCAGCAGTCAACAAATTAGAAATCTGGGATAGTAATAAGTACAAACAGCTCTTTGACTCATATTCACCGGAAGCATTCAGCGACCTGGCGAAAGATGTGATGGCGAAAGAAAACAATTAAACAGCAACCATGAGTGACCAAGTTTACCATGTTCCTGTTCTGTTAAACGAAGTCATCGAAGGTCTCCATATTAATCCGGATGGGATTTATGTGGATTGCACTTTTGGCGGCGGCGGTCATTCTAAAGCTATATTATCAAAACTGAGTATAAAAGGAAAGTTAATTGCCTTTGATCAGGATGACGATGCAAAAAATAATCTTCCAGATGATGAAAGATTAGTTTTTGTTTCACACAATTTTCGCCATCTGCAACGTTTTTTAAGGTTAGAGGGTGTTACAACAGTTGATGGCATAATGGCCGATCTTGGAGTAAGCAGTCATCAGTTCAATGAAGCGGATAGAGGATTCTCTACACGTTTCAATGCAGAACTGGACATGCGAATGGATCAACGCCAAACCCTGACTGCCTTTGATGTGGTTTCTACTTATACAGAACAACAATTGCATAAATTGTTTGAGCAGTATGGAGAAGTGACCAACGCCAAAACTTTAGCTAAAACAATTGTTCAGATTCGCAATAGCACATCATTAAAAACAATTGATGGCTTTAAGAATGCACTGCGTGAAATAGTAAAAGGAAATCCAAACAAGTATTTCGCCCAGGTTTTCCAGGCATTACGTATTGAAGTGAACGATGAATTAGGTGTGTTAAAAGAATTGCTGCAACAGATCCCGGCCTTATTAAAACCAGGAGGCAGAGCAGCCATCATTACGTTTCATTCCCTTGAAGATAGATTGGTAAAGAATTTTTTCCGACGTGGTTCTTTTGATGAACCCGATGAGAATCCGTTTACCAATACGGTACAAAAAAGTGAATTGAGAATAATTACAAAGAAGCCAATTGTGCCGACAGAGAAGGAAATGAAGGAAAACCCAAGATCAAGAAGTGCTAAACTAAGAATAGCGGAGAAGGTTTAGAAAAGAAGTTTGGATCAAAAGTATAAATAACAGTAACAATAAATAAGGCGTAAAGATTTTTGGAAAATCTATATCCTTTGAAATCAACCCTCTGATGAAAATCAGAGAAATGAAAAACCAGAACAACGAGCTAACAACTCATTTATGAAGGAACAACAAAATCCAAAAGAGCGGGACCTGAAAGCAACTCCAAACTCGAGAGGTTGGAAGAAGTGGCTGAATTATCAGTCCATTGTAAAGCAGGTACCGTTCTTTTTGTTCCTGACTGCACTGGCTGTTATTTATATCTACAATGGCCATTTGGCAGATAAGACAATCAGGGATATAAACCGAACTGCCAAAGAAGTAAAAGAATTGAAATACGAATATATATCTGTGAAGAGTAAAGTGATGTATCAGAGCAAACAAAGTGAATTGATAAAAGCGGTGGAACCATTAGGATTGAAAGAATTGGTAGAATCTCCGGTAGTGTTGAAAGAAATTATTGCTGCTGACTAATGATTGAAAATCCTTTCTGACCATCTAAGGAAAGGTGAACGAATACAACTAAATAATCTCCTTCGCTAAAAGCTTTGGAGATTAAAACGAACACAACTAAAAGGGCATTGGAAGTAAAACGTGACATACTGTGGAGAGTATATCTCAGTTTTCTAGGGATTACAGTACTAAGCATATTTGTACTCGGCAGAGCTTTCTACATTCAAAAATTTCAGGGTGATCATTGGCGCAGTATGAGTGACAGCCTGCATCAAAGGTTTGTTGCACTTGAAGCTGAAAGAGGTACTATCTATAGTGAAGATGGTCAAATGCTCAGCACATCAATTCCCATTTTTGATATCTATATTGATTTTAATGCAGATGGATTAAGAGAGAAAAAAGGAAAACGTTTTCATGAAAATGTTGATTCTTTCGCTATAGCACTGGCTGATTATTTCAAAGATAAATCTTCAGCACAGTACAAAAAGGATTTATACTCTGCCTTTAAAAAGAATGCAAGATATTATCCTTTAAAAAAGAAATTAAGTTTTGAAGATTATAAAGTCTTCCGTGAATTTCCACTCGTAAGAATGGGACGAAACAGAAGTGGAGTAATTGTAGAAGTAAGCAGCAAAAGAGAAACACCGTTTGGGTTGCTGGCTAATCGTACCATTGGTTTGTCAAGAGAGTTTAAAGACGAAAATAATAATGCCAAAAAGCTGAATGTAGGATTAGAGAAAAGTTATGATACATTATTAAGTGGTCATGACGGATTGAAATTGGTACGCTTCATTGCCGGGGGAACTGCAATTCCGATTGAAGGATCTCAAACTGATCCGGATCATGGTAAAGATGTATTTACTACGATCGATGTCAATATGCAGGATATCGCCGAAACTGCACTGATGCGTATGATGCAACAATGTGAAGGACCTTATGGTACTGCTATTGTTATGGAAACAAATACGGGTAAGATAAAAGCAATGGCAAATCTTGGCCGTCGTTCTGATGGTTCCTATTGGGAAGATGATAATTATGCATTAAGGGTAACAGAACCTGGCTCTACTATTAAACTTGCCACTTTATTATCAGTATTAGAAAAAGGAAGCAGTAAGATTGATGATATGGTTGAGGTAGGCGGTACCGGTAAAAAAGAAGTAGCTGGTAAAATAGTAACAGATGCAGAAAGACACAGAGCCACTTCATTATCTGTAAAAGGTTGTTTTGCTCATAGCTCTAATGTAGGTATGAGTATGTTGGCTTATAAAGCATTTGGTAATAATCCTTCAGAGATCAAAGATTATTATCACAAGTTTCATCTTGATAAAAGATCACCTATTGATCTCACCAATGTGCCCAGGCCTTCTATGGCTCCGCTCTCTACAAAAAATGGCGAAGCCGGTTTGCACAATATGTTGTGGATGAGTTTTGGATATGCAATACAGGTAAGCCCTTTGCATACACTTACCTTATATAATGCAGTTGCAAATAATGGAAGAATGATGAAGCCATACCTGGTAAGTAATATTCAGAGTAATGGTATCATAACAAAGCAATACCAACCGGAAGTTTTAGAAGAAAGTATTTGCAAACCGGAAGTGATCAAAGCTGCAAGAACTTCAATGGAAGCAACAGTTATTGATGGAACAGCAACAAGGGCATTCAAAGGAGTTCCTTTTACAATTGCTGGAAAAACTGGTACGTCACATGTTGCAGATGGTCCTATTAAATATAGTCATGGTGTTTACCAGGCAACATTTGTAGGATATTTTCCTGCAGACAATCCACAGTTTACCTGTATTGTTCTTATTCGTACAAAACCACATGCTGCCTCACATTATGGGGGTACGGTCGCTGCCCCTGTTTTCAGAGAGATCGCTACAAAGCTTTATGCAATGTATGTGGAGAAGAAAGACCCTTCATTATATGCAGCTAAAAAAGATAGTACCGGTTTTTATTATGCAGGATATGCCAGTGATATAAAAAATGTATACAACACTGTAAATATGGAGTATGATGATTCCATTGCTCAAAATAACCTGCCTACCGGTCAGGCAGGCTGGGCTACTGTTTATGCAAGGAATAACAAAACTATAGTAAAGTCAACCACAGTCCGAAAGCAGGTAATGCCTAACGTAAGAGGAATGGGTCTGAAGGATGCTATTTATTTATTGGAGAATATGGGATTGAAGGTGGATATCAGAGGGAAAGGAAAAATTACTATGCAGTCAGTAGCACCTGGTACTGCATTGACAGCAGGTGTAACAGTTATACTGGAGTTAAGTTGATTTGATACAAATGTTTAAAAGTTAAATGTGTTATTGAGCGATGTATTATATAAAGTGAATTTAAGGTTAGTGAATGGTAATACATCTGTTGAAGTAAATGACTTACAGATCGATTCGAGAAAAGTAAAGAAAGGAGGTGCGTTTATAGCGGTAAAAGGAGGAGAGGTAGATGGTCATCAGTTCATTGATAAAGCAATAGAAAATGGAGCAATAGCGGTTGTTTGTGAAGTATTACCTGCTTCAGTTGATGAAAATATTACTTATGTGCAGGTAGAGGATAGTGCAATTGCTGCCGGTTTTATGGCAAATAATTTTTTTGGAAAGCCATCAGAAAAAATAAAGCTGATCGGTGTTACCGGAACAAATGGAAAAACGACAATAGCGACTTTATTATATAAGCTCTTTACAAGTTTGGGATATAAATGTGGGTTGATAAGCACTGTTGAAAATCAGATTGGTGATAAGATAGTACCTGCAACACATACTACACCAGATCCAATTCAACTGAATCAATTGTTGAAGCAGATGGTTGATGCAACATGCACTCATGTGTTTATGGAAACAAGTTCACATGCATTACATCAACATCGGGTTGCCGGTTTAGAGTATGCAGGTGGGATTTTTAGTAACATCAGTCATGATCATCTGGATTATCATAAAACATTTGATGAATATATCCGGGTCAAGAAGTCATTCTTTGATTCTTTATCATCTGATTCATTTGCGATCAGTAATGCAGATGATAAAAGAGGCGCTGTTATGCTGCAGAATACCAATGCAAAAAAGTATTACTACAGTTTAAAGACAGTGGCTGATTTTAAAGGAAAGATCCTGGATAATAGCTTGAATGGTTTATTAATGACGATCAATGATGTGGAAGTGCATTTTAGAATGATCGGAGAGTTCAATGCTTATAATCTGCTGGCTGTTTTTGGAACAGCAATTTGTATGGGAGAGGATAAGCAGGAAGTGCTGACAGTGTTGAGTTTATTGACTGGTGCTGAAGGGAGATTCGATTATACAGTTTCTCCAAAAGAAAAAGTGATAGCAATAATAGATTATGCTCATACACCGGATGCATTATTGAATGTGCTTGCCACGATAAAGAAGTTAAAAAAAGGTTTTGAACAGGTCATTACTGTGGTGGGTTGTGGAGGAGACAGGGACCGGACAAAAAGACCTGTTATGGCTGAAGTAGCCTGTGAACATAGTGATAAAGCAATTTTTACCAGTGATAATCCGAGAAGTGAAGATCCGGTAGAGATAATAAAAGATATGGAAGAAGGATTACCGTTATCACTGAAAAGAAAATATATCTCAATAGTTGACAGGAAAGAAGCTATCAAAACGGCGATCAGTTTGGCAAAACCGGAAGATATAGTCCTGATAGCAGGTAAGGGACATGAGAAGTACCAGGAAATAAAAGGAGTGAGAAATCACTTTGATGATAAAGAAATAGTGAAAGAGATGTTTGAGTTGTTAGAAAAGTAAGATTAAATAAAGAAACCACAGATCAAAAATGCTGTATCACTTATTTGAATGGCTAAATAGTGAAGGAATAAATTTCCCGGGTAGCAGGCTCTTTGGCTTTATTACTTTCCGGGTGTTAGTAGCAGTATTGTTGTCTTTGTTTATCACCACTTTCTACGGAAAGAAATTAATTAAGTTCTTACAAAAAAAGCAGATCAGTGAAAGTATCCGTGAAGAAGGATTGGCAGGTGAGGAAAGTAAAAAAGGTACACCAACGATGGGAGGAATTATTATCATTCTTGCCATTATCATTCCAACAATATTATTAGCAGATCTAACGAAAGTATATGTGCAGTTGATGTTGGTCAGTTCTGTTTGGTTAGGTGTAATAGGTTTTATTGATGACTACCTGAAGCTGAGAGGAAAAAGAATAGCACAACAAAAAGGAGAGCAATATAAAAAAAGCGGAAGTGATGGATTGGCAGGGTGGTTTAAAATTCTTGGCCAGGTAGGATTGGGAATAACTGTTGGGGCTACACTTTATTTCAATAGTGAGGTGAAAGTCTGGAGAGAATATGTTGGAAAAGTTCCTCCAACAGAGTCGACTGTTTTTTCAAGGGATGTAAATGGTAAAACAAAATATTTTGTTGAGGCGAAAACGCCGACCATCACTACAATTCCTTTTGTAAAAAATCATGAATTTAATTATTCTAAGTTATTACCGGCATCATGGAGAGATTATACATGGGTTCTTTACATATTGGTTGTGATATTTATTATCACTGCAGTTTCAAACGGTTCAAACCTGACTGATGGGCTTGATGGGCTGGCCACAGGTACGTCCGCAATTATTGGTGTCTTGTTGGGAATATTCGCCTACGCAAGTGGTAACCTGGTGTTTGCTGATTATCTCAATATCATGTACATACCAAGCCTGGGAGAGCTTTCCATATTTATAGCGGCAATGATTGGTGCCTGTATTGGGTTCCTATGGTATAACTCTTATCCGGCACAAATATTCATGGGTGATACCGGTAGTTTGACACTGGGTGGAATAATCGCATCGCTGGCTATAATTGTTCATAAAGAGTTATTGATCCCGATTTTCTGTGGTGTCTTTTTTGTTGAAACAATTAGTGTGATGTTACAGGTGAGTTACTTTAAGTATACGAAAAGAAAGTATGGAATTGGAAGGAGAATATTTTTAAAAGCACCCCTTCATCATCATTACCAGGTAAAAGGGTACCATGAAGTGAAGATTGTGAACCGCTTTTGGATAATAACAGTGTTGTTGGTGGTGTTGAGTATCGCAACATTGAAGATGAGATAATTCGAATCTCTTTTTTAGTAATAGAAAAGAGTAGTTGATAAATAATTATTGAAAAACCAAAACAAGTATCAGGAAAGTTCCGGAAAGGCCGGAACTGATTTAAGCGAATTGTAGTGCAGTTGTATTTAAATCCAATACGTATGAAGAGCCAAACTCCGTACAAGGAATTTGACTATGAGTAAGAGGTTTGTCATATTAGGAGGTGGTGAAAGTGGTGTAGGTGCTGCACTGCTGGCGAAGCAAAAGGGGTATGATGTATTCCTTTCAGACGGAAGTTCTTTGAAAAATGAGTATCGTAACGAGTTGCAGATTGCAGAAATTGATTTTGAAGAAGGAATGCATACTTCATCTAAGATCCTGGATGCTGATGAAGTGATGAAAAGTCCCGGTATCCCTGAAAAAACAGAGATGATGATGAAGATCAGGGAAAAAGGAATTCAGGTTATCAGTGAAATAGAGTTGGCTTATCGCTTCAAAGGAGATAGTAAAATAATTGCTATTACCGGAAGTAATGGAAAAACAACCACTACCGCATTGACCTATCACATTTGTCATGAAGCAGGAATGGACTGTGCATTGGTGGGGAATATTGGTGATTCATTTGCCAGACGAGTGGCGGAAAAACCTGCAGCACTTTATGTAGTAGAGGTCAGCAGTTTTCAGTTGGATGATATAGTAACATTCAAACCAGACATTGCTATTCTGACAAATATTACTGAAGATCATCTTGACCGTTACGATTACAAATTTGAAAACTATATAAAAAGTAAGTTTCGCATCACTATGAATCAGCAGCCAACAGATCATTTTATTTATAGCTGCGATGATGAAGTAACTATGAAATATCTAAACCAATCTAATATTCAATCAAAACAACTGCCAATCAGTATGAAAAAAGAATTGCCAAATGGCGCATTTATTAAAGACGGGGACATGTACGTTAGAACAGGACAAGACTTTGCTACAATGAGTGTATTTGATTTTGCTTTAAAAGGAAAGCATAATCAATATAATACGATGGCAGCATGTGTGGCAGCCACCACATTGGATATCCGTAAGGAAAAGATCCGTGATGCTGTTCAGAACTTTCAAAGTCTGGAACATCGTATGGAGCATGTGGCAACAGTGCGGGGTGTTGAGTTTATCAATGATAGTAAGGCAACAAATGTAAACTCTACCTGGTATGCATTGGAGAGTATGACGAAGCCAACTATTTTGATATTGGGTGGTGTAGATAAAGGAAATGACTATTCTTTAATTGATGAATTAGTTGCTGAAAAAGTAAAAGCAATTATTTGCCTGGGATCTGATAACAGGAAGATACATGAGGCTTTTGGAAATAAAGTGAGTACGATCGTTAATACATCCACTGCAGCAGAAGCGGTACATGCTTCATTTCACTTTGCCGCAAAAGGTGATGTAGTGTTATTAAGTCCGGCATGTGCAAGTTTTGATCTGTTTAAAAACTATGAAGACAGGGGGAATCAGTTTAAACAAGTTGTAAAAGAATTATAATATAATGGATGTAGCAAAAGACATACGGTTTGGTGGGTTGAAAAATCCTTTCAATACTAATAATATTATTAATAAGACCCATGGCGATAAAGTTATTTGGGCTTTAGTAGTATTATTGACGTTAGTCTCTTTATTAGCTGTTTATAGTGCTACCGGTTCATTAGCGTATAAAAATTACAAAGGAAATACAGAGATATATCTTTTCAAGCAGATTGCATTTATCCTGGTGGGTATCATGGTGATTTATTTTGCTCACCTGGTTAATTATACATTTTATTCCAGAGCAGCAACCATTGTATTTGGAATAGCATTGATACTTTTATTCTATACACTTTTTTTTGGTGTAAAAGTGAATGAAGGAAGCCGTTGGATAAGATTACCATTGATCAATATGACGATGCAGACCTCAGACTTTGCAAGGCTTGCATTGTTTATGTACCTCGCAAGGTTATTGAGTAAACGCCAGGGTATTATTAAAGATTTCAAAAAAGGATTTTTGCCGGTAATTCTTCCTGTAGGGCTTACCTGTATTTTAATTGCACCAGCTAATTTATCGACAGCCTTATTGCTCGGAGCTAGTTGTTTGTTACTACTGTTTATTGGCAGAGTAAGTACAAAGCATATATTAATGACGATCGGTATTGCTTTGATACCGATACTATTTCTGATATCAGCAGCGGTTGTAAGGCATGGAAAAGTGAAAACAGAAGAACCGGTTGTTGCAGTAAAAAAATCTTCTTCATCCTCATTATTTGTAAGGGTAGATACATGGATCGGAAGAATGGAAAGTTTTATTTATGGCAGTAAGGAATCAGATAATGATGCATACCAGGTAAACCAGGCAAAAATTGCGATATCCAATGGTGGTGTCTTTGGTGTTGGTCCGGGTAATAGCACTACAAGGGATTATTTGCCACAGGCATATAATGATTTTATATATGCGATCATTATTGAAGAGTATGGATTAGTGGGCGGAGCTTTTATCATGTTTATCTATTTGGTTTTTTTATACAGGTGTATCAGAATATTTAAAAGATGCCCTTTTGCGTTTGGTGCATTCCTGGCATTGGGATTAAGTTTTACGTTGGCCATACAAGCGGTAGCAAATATGGCTGTTACTGTTAATTTATTTCCAGTAACAGGCGTAACACTGCCATTGGTAAGTATGGGTGGAACCAGTTTCATTTTTACCTGCCTGGCAATTGGTATCATTTTAAGTGTAGCAAGAAATGTAGAGCAGTTAGAAGGTAAAACGGCAGCTCAGTTCGCAAAATAAAGAATTGAATGAGTAAAAAAGTGATCATAGCAGGTGGTGGAACGGGAGGGCATATTTTTCCGGCAATAGCAATTGCCAATGCACTTAAAAATATAGATGAACAGATTGAGATATTATTTGTAGGGGCGAAAGGAAAAATGGAAATGGAAAAAGTACCACAGGCAGGATATAAAATTGAAGGGTTGGATATAGCTGGTTTTAACAGAAGTTCTTTGATAAAAAATATCGGGTTACCGGTAAAATTGGTAAAAAGCTTTTTACAGGTTCATTCAATCGTAAAGCGATTCAAACCTGATGCAGTGATCGGTGTAGGTGGTTATTCAAGCTTTCCGGTTTTAAAATTTGCACAAACAAAAGGGATTCCAACTTTTATACATGAATCGAATTCTTTTGCCGGAAAATCAAACATGATGCTGGGTAAAAGAGCTACCAAAATTTTTACCGGAACAGATGGAATGGAGAAATTTTTCCCGCAAGAGAAAATAGTAGTAACTGGAAATCCTGTTAGAAAATCAATTACAGATGCATCGGTAACAAAAAATGAAGGAATTAATTTTTTCTCGCTGAATGAATCGAAAAAGACTGTACTGGTAGTAGGAGGAAGCCTGGGAGCAAAATCTATTAACGAAGCAATTGATATAGGGTTGGATAAATTATTGGATGCAGACTTGCAGATCATTTGGCAAACAGGAAAGCCGTATGCAGAAAAGGGAAAAGAAAGAGTAAAAGGAAAAGAAGGTGTGTGGGTCAATGAGTTTATAACGAAAATGGAATATGCATATGCAGCAGCAGATATAGTAGTGGCTCGTTCAGGTGCAATGACTGTGGCTGAATTATGTGTAGCAAAAAAACCTGTATTGTTTGTTCCGTTTCCGTTTGCAGCAGAAGATCATCAAACGGTTAATGCAATGCAGTTGATAAAGAAAAATGCAGCCTTAATGGTAAAAGACTCTGAAGCGAAGCAAAAGCTGGTTTTTATGACAATTGAGTTGGCAAAAGATAAAGGCAAACAGGAAGAGTTGATGGAAAATATCAGTGCTTTAGCAATAAACGATGCAGATAAAAAAATAGCTGAAGAAATTATAAAAGAGATTTAATTCGGTTGAGCACAACAAACAATACTGTCCTTATGAATACCCCCTTTATGGGGTTTGAAAACAAGTTAGAGAATGGTTGATGAAAATAAAATACAGGAACGATATTCTTTCTCCATCGGAGAAGGGAGTAACCGGGCGGTGTATTTTATCGGAATCGGTGGAATTGGAATGAGTGCAATAGCAAGATTTTTTTTTAACCAGGGATTGGCTGTAAGTGGATATGATAAAACACCAACCCTGCTTACAAGGGAAATGGAAAAAAGCGGAATTGCAGTTCATTATGAAGAGAATGTTGAGTTGATTCCAAAAAATGTTGATCTGGTTATTTATACACCAGCTATACGGGAAGAGCACAAGGAGTTGGTGTATTACAGAGAGAATGGATATGAAGTAGTAAAGAGAAGTGATGTATTAAAAATTATAACAAACAGTTCTTTTAATATATGTATTGCTGGAACACATGGTAAAACAACTATTTCAACTATGGTTGGTCATTTGTTGCGGGATACAGGATTTGGATGCAATGCTTTTTTAGGTGGAATAGCAGTGAATTATGGTACTAATTATTGGAGCAGTGAAAAAAATGTATGTGTAATAGAAGCTGATGAGTATGACAGAAGTTTTTTGAAATTAAGTCCGGATATAGCGATCATTACTGCAATGGATGCTGATCATTTGGATATCTATGGTACTGCAGATGTAATGGAAGATGCCTTTATTGATTTTAGTAAAAAGATCAACAAAGGAGGAATGATCATAAAGCATTTCGGATTGAAAAGAGGAAAAGAGTTGAAAGCAGATGAGGAGTTCACTTACAGCTTGCAGAATGAAAGTGCTGATATATATGCTGCTAATATCAGAATGATGAATGGCAGTTATGAATTTGATATTATACTGAAGGATAAAGTGATCGAGAATGTGAAACTGAATATGGGTGGTATGCATAACGTAGAAAATGCTATTGCAGCGATTGCCGTAGCCAGTTCTTTGGAAATAGATGATGAAAAGATCAAAGCAGCAGTAGAGAATTTTAAAGGTGTAAAGAGAAGATTTGAATATGTTATCAAAAATGATCGCCTTGTATTTATTGATGATTATGCACATCATCCGGAAGAATTAAGGGCTTTGATAAATGGAGCAAAAACATTATTCAGCCAAAAAAAATGTACGGTTATTTTTCAGCCGCATTTGTTTACAAGAACCAGGGATCTGGCTGATGGTTTTTCAGAAGTACTTGATATGGCAGATGAAGTGATCATATTACCCATTTATCCTGCAAGGGAATTGCCGATAGAAGGAGTAAGAAGCGATATGATAATAGAAAAAATGAAGATTGAAAAAAAACAAGTGTTGACTAAAGAAGAGATTTTAAGTTGGGTTAAAAATGATTTTGTGAAAACAATAAATAAAGAATTCGGAGAAATATTAATAACAGCAGGTGCAGGAGATATTGATATGCTGGTAGAGCCAATAAAAAATGAATTAAAAGAGATATAAAAAGTGAATGCAAAAACAACCATACGGAAAATTTTATTTGTTGCATTATGGCTTTGCATAGGTGGCTGCATGGTAACACTTCTATTGGCAGCGATCAGTAAAAAGAACAATGGAAAGTGTACTGATTATGAAATTGTAATTGAGGGAGCAAAGAACAATCACTTTATAGATAAAAAGGATGTGGAAGAGTTGCTTTTTAAAGCAACGAAAGGACCAATAAAAGGTGATCCTGTCATTTCTTTCGATCTCTATGAATTAGAATTGATGCTTGAAAAGAATAATTGGATCGGGGAAGCTGATATGTACTTTGATAATAAAGATGTATTGCATGTTACAGTAAATGAAAAAGAGCCGGTGGCAAGAGTTTTTTCTACTGAGGGCAATTCATTCTATATAAATGACAATGGTCGTAAAATGCCATTATCAGATAAGTTGAGTGCCAGGGTGCCTGTTTTTACAGGGTATGTAGAAAAGAAAAAAATGAATGCAGCAGATAGTTTGTTATTGAAGCATGTTACAGGTGTTGCCAATTATATTATTAATGATCCTTTCTGGATGTCGCAGGTAGTACAAATTGATATAACGAATGATGGAACTTTTGAAATGGTTCCACTGGTAGGTAATCATATAGTGAAGTTGGGTAATGGAGAGAACATTGAAAAGAAATTTAACCGGCTGATGGTATTTTATAAGCAGGTATTAAGTAAAACTGGTTTCGACAAGTATAAGGTGATAGATGTACAATATAAAGAACAAGTGGTTGTATCGAAAAGTGCAGGTGATCCAAAAGTTGATTCAATACAATTAAGGAGAAATGTTGAAAAATTATTGAAACAATCAGAAGAGGCAGAGAAAGAAACAGCAGTAAAAGTAGTGCCTGTCATTAAACTGGAAAAAGATTCTGCTATAAGTAATGATCCTGCATTGAAGGATATAATAACGAATAACCCTGAAAAGAACAGCAGTCCCAACCCTTTGAAATCTTCTTTAGCAAAACCCGATGAAAAGAAAACTGAAAAACAGGGACAGGCAAATGAAGCGAAACCAAAAACAGAAAAAAGAAAGCCAAAAGCAGTGATGCCGCCTAAAGTTCCGGATGAAGAAAAAAAAGTGACAGAACAAACGGAAGACTATAAAGGATATAATTAAAACAACTATTTCGATAAAAACAACAACAACTAAAAACAACGATTATGAACAACGAACAACCCATTATTGTCGGCTTGGACATTGGAACAACCAAGATTGCAGTAATTGCCGGAAGAAAAAATGAATTCGGCAAACTGGAGATCCTCGGTTTTGGAAAAGCCAACTCAAACGGTGTAAAGCATGGTCAGGTGCTTAACATCGACGAAACGATCAAAGCAATAAGAAGTGCTTTAGATAATTGCTTTGCGTCAAACCCAAATCTTGAAGTAAATGAAGTGTATGTCGGTATAGCCGGGCATCACATTAAAAGTTTGCAAACAAGAGGTGATATTGTAAGACACAAAACAGAAGAAGAGATCACTCAAAAAGAAATTGATCAGTTAATAGATGATCAGTACAAAACATATATCCCTGCAGGAGATCAGATCATCGATGTGATACCGCAGGAATTTACTGTTGATAATTTCCCGAATATTTCAAACCCGATTGGTTATGGTGGCGTAAAGATTGGTGCTAATTTTCATATTATCACCGGTGATAAGAATGCGATCAAGAACATCAATCGTAGTGTAGAGAAAGCCGGTTTGCATACAAAGGATCTTGTATTGCAGCCATTAGCTTCATCTTCTGCCGTAATGGGACAGGAAGATCTGGAAGCAGGAGTTGCCATTGTTGATATAGGTGGCGGTACTACCGATCTGGCTGTATTTTATGAAGGCATTTTGAAACATACTGCTGTCATTCCTTTTGCAGGGGAGAATATTACTAATGATATTAAAACAGGATTGGGTGTTTTAAAAACCCAGGCCGAGCAAATGAAAGTACAATTTGGTAGTGCTTTAGCTAATGAGGCAAAATCAAATGCTTATATCACTATACCAGGTTTACGGGGTATGCCTGCAAAAGAGATCAGCGTAAAAAATCTTGCCAATATCATTCAGGCAAGAATGAGTGAGATCATGGATTTTGTTACCTATCATTTAAAGCAGGTAGGTTTAGAGAACAGAATGTTAAATGGTGGTATCATTTTAACCGGTGGTGGTTCACAATTAAAACATCTTATTCAGTTAACAGAATATGTAACAGGCTTACCTGCAAGAATTGGTTTTCCTAATGAGCATTTAGCCGGTGGTCACATAGAAGAATTGGCAAAACCAACATATTCTACTTGTATAGGACTAATCCTGAAAGGATATGATGATTTCGAACATGATCGTAAAATGTTTGACAAAGAATATAAGAAAATGGATGTGCCTTCTGCATTAAAAAGAGAGAATGCTGAACCTGTAGTAGCAGGCGAAGAAGAGGAGATAGGTGAGAATGAAATGAACAGAAGAAAAAATCTTACCGGCTTCTGGAGCAAGTTCAAAGACAGGATCATTGATCTTTTCAAAGAAGAGGAAGATAAACATCTGTAAAAACAATAACCATTAGTTCTTAACAAAAACTGTTTCGGGAAAATTACAAACTAACCAAATTCAAACCTGCTTTCAAATGTCTCCCTCGGGGGATTGAGGGAGCCAAAATTCAACACTATGATACATTTCGATCTACCTAAAGAAAAATCATCCATCCTGAAAGTGATAGGAGTTGGCGGCGGCGGTGGCAATGCTGTCAACTTTATGCATAGCCAGGAAATAGACGGCGTAAATTTTATAATATGTAATACAGACTCACAGGCATTGGCCAATAGTAAAATACCTAACAGGATACAACTCGGGCCACATCTTACACAAGGTTTGGGAGCAGGTGCTAATCCTGAAATTGGTCGCCAGGCTACTGAAGAGTCGTTAGAAGAAATAAAAAAGATACTCGAAGTAAATACCAAAATGGCTTTTATCACTGCCGGTATGGGTGGTGGTACAGGTACTGGAGGTGCTCCTATCATTGCTAAGATCTGTAAAGATCTGGGTGTACTTACAGTTGGTATTGTTACTACACCATTTGCATACGAAGGAAAGAAACGTCAGTTGCAGGCAGAAGAAGGAATAAAAACATTAAAAGGATACGTAGATACATTATTGGTGATCAGTAATGATAAACTGCGTCACCAGTTTGGTAATTTAAAAATGCGGGAAGCATTTGAAAAAGCGGATAATGTACTGGCAACAGCAGCAAAATGTATTACGGATGTAATCAATAGTACCGGTCAGATCAATGTTGACTTTGCTGATGTTTGTACGGTTATGCGTAATGGTGGTGTTGCCATTTTGGGTAATGCTGAAGCAGCTGGTGAGAACAGGGCACAAAAAGCAATTGAAGAAGCGATGAATTCACCATTGCTGAATGATAGTGATATCCGCGGTGCAAAATGGATATTGATCAATATTAACTCTGCATCTGGTGACCATGAGTTTACCATGGATGAAGTAGAAGTGATACAAAACTATTTACTCGAACAGGCAGGGGAGAATACAGATGTAATTCTGGGTATGGGTTATGATAATACACTCGAAGATAAAATTGGTATTACGTTGATCGCAACCGGTTTCGAACACAAAGATCCGTTTGCTAAATCAAAACCCAAAAAGGCAGAACCAAAAGAAGAGGAGAAGATCGTAATGGTATTGGGTAAGCCGGAAGAATCAACTACACCTGTCATCAAATTAGATTATACTAATGAAGTTTCTGAAACTGAAACAGAAGAAATAGAGGAAGAAATAATAGAAGAAAGTAAAGCGGATTATCTGATGCCGAAATTAGTAGAAGAGGCTCCAGAAATGGAAACACCTGTAATTGATATCACAGATATTAGAGAGGAAGAAGAGCCTGTTATTATTCATTTCGAATTAAAGAGTGAAGAAGAATTAAAGGAAGAAGAAAAAATACTTAGTAAAACTACTATTAAAAAGGATAGTGCAACTACTGTTGACAATTTGTCAACTGTAGCAAAAAACGAAAGTATAAATTCGTCTTCGAACAAGCCATCCGTTCCCCAAAAAATTAAAGAAACAGACGCTGTGATGATTAGCAGCGTAAAAGATAGTACTAGTACAAGCCCGGTGTCTGCAGCATCGGGTGGTTATCTGGCCAGACCGTCCAATATCTATGCAGAATCAAAAGCAGAGGCCGATGCCTCAAACACTTCTGCTGAAAAACCGGTCTCTTCAAAAAATGCTGCCAGTGAAGAAGAGGAGGAACTCCTCGATTTGCAAATGCAGCTAGTTGAACGGGATGACATTCCTGCGGCGGATATGCCGTTGGCTCATCAGGCTCAGACACCTTTGTTTCCCGAGGTTGAGGATTCTGCTCTGCAGGACGAAACCGAAGAACAAAAACGTAGGGCGGCTGAAAGATTGCACAAGTTGAGAAACTTGTCTTTTAATGTTAACGCTGCTGACCCGAATAATGAGTTTGAAACTGTACCGGCCTATATCCGCCGCAATATGGAATTGTATAACAACAATACCCAGGTTGAAAACTTCTATAGCAGTATCGAGGTCAAAAAAGACCAAAACAATCAAACACAAATAAGCACTATCAATACATTCTTAGACGGTGATAAGCCGGATTAAACTCAGTTCGTTCCAATGAAGCCTTAGCTAAATGCTAATGTTTTTTAGTTGTTCCCTCCGGTTTCTACCGGAGGGTTTTTTTTACACTCCGAAGCTTCAGCGAAGGAGTGTTTTTCCCGAAGCTTCAGCGAAGGAGTGTTATTTCCGAAGCTTCAGCGAAGGAGTGTTTTTCCCGAAGCTTCAGCGAAGGAGTGTTTTTCCCGAAGCTTCAGCGAAGGAGTGTTTTTCCCGAAGCTTTAGTAAAGTAGTGATATTTCAAATCTAATTTTTACAATATTAAAAGTGTATGAATTCAAAAAATTATTAGCCCAACTGCAATACTACTATCATCGTCTGTTGCAGCCAGCCCCGTCCGAATGGCGGGGTTGCACTCTTGTACTGTAATAATTCTATTGAGCTATTAATTTCATATTTAATTATTGGCTAGATATAGCTGAATCATTAATACGGTATCCATATAAGCATGTGCTAAAATCAGGATCCAGAGCCTTTTCTTTAATTTAATATAACAAATACCCAATGCTAAACCCATAAATCCTGTTTGTACTATGCCCATCGGTCCCCATTCATAATGTGCAAGCCCAAAAATAATTGAACTGATAATTACTGCAATTACTCTTCCTTTTTTCTCATCAAAACCTAATTCTGTAATTCTGGTAATTAAAAATCCACGGTACACTACTTCTTCACCAAATGAAGAAACAATATAAACACCAACCAGTGTAAGCATTAGCATACCAAAATTATTTTTTAAATAATCATAACTACTCATATTCGCTTCTTCAGGGATGCCTGTAATATTTGCCATTATGATTGAGCCAAGAATAAACCCAGCCACAGCAAGAACTAAAACAAGTAGGGAAAGCAGAAAAGTCTTTAGTGCTTCTTTTCCGGAGATTGATTTAAATGTTAATCCAAAATGTTTCCAATTCTCTCCACGTAGTTTAAGGCCTGTCCAAACAATAATTAGCATTAAGATATTTGCTGACCAGATTACAGCTTGTTTCAAAAGAAGATTATCACTAACTAATGGATCTATCAGTTTAATGAATAAAAATGCAGTAATAAATAAGAATAATATTTCGCCGATCTTATATATACGGTTATGACTTAATTTTCTTCCCAGTGAAGTTGAGTTGTTGTTTTCAATCATTATTCTAAAGTACTATTATTCGTTTGAAAATAACAGGATCGAT
>JAHEMN010000030.1 GCA_024643645.1 Chitinophagaceae bacterium
ATGAAGTATGGAGTGAATTACTTTTTTACAGGGCTGATCTTAGTTCGAAATAGCTCAAAGAATATCATTACCAACCAACTATTAATAAAAACTCTCCGGCCATCGGGGAGTTTTTATTTTTTATCAATTAACGAAGTGGTCAGCTGCAGACGAAAAAATCCATAGGTACAAACAGGGCTTATCATAAATATGAAACTGTATACCAAACCCAATAAGTAAGGGCGGTTATCCCTTTTTTATTTATTGCAACAGGGATAGAAACCACTCGAATGTATAAATGAAATAGTTTATTTCTGTGCTGCCTGAACAGCCTTATCCCACATTCGTTGGTAAATCATAAAGGATAACATATCGGCTATCGTTTTTAATACCAGGAAAATTACAGAAGGTTGCCAACCCAGAAAGGCGGGGCCCATGATCATCAGGTGCATAGGTACTACCCGCAGGTAAGGCAAAAAGAATAAGCCACCCATATTAAAGCGAAGCGTTTCTTCTGCCTGCTTACGCCTGATAAAAGCCATCAGGGCTTCTAACAGAAAGGCGCCAACGCCAACCAACAGAAAAAGCCTGTCTACCCCAAAGCCCAGTTGAACACCGAGAAAGATCATGTATACAAAATGGAACATGCCGTAATGCAGTAAAAAGAACCAGGGCAAACAGCCTTTATTCTTCTCTGTCAGCGGCTGTTCATTCACTTTAAAACCTGCAGCATCATATTGCTTAATGGTCAATAAGTCGATAAAATTGAAAAGACCGATAATGATACTCTGCATCCAGTAGATCCATACAACCGTTACAAAACCATTGCTGTAATTTGAAAAATACCAGATACAGTAAAGATTGCCTAACAGCAATAGCCAAAAAAAGGGATTGTTAGTATAACGTTTGAACACAAAGCAATTTTAAGAATTGAAAAATGTTTCTCCGATAAATGTACGTTCTTGTTTTTATGATGGCAAGGGTTTTACAAACTGAGTAAAACCATACTTCTTCGATTTACTGTTAAACGTATCAATGATGGCATCTTCCAGATCAACATTTAATAATGATGCCAGCAGATCGAGATAGATCGCTATACCACCTATCTCTTCTTTCAGCATTTCTTTATTAATGTCTTTGGCAGTATAGGTGCTGCCACCATCAATGCCACCTTTTTCTACCCGCTGCAATTTTTTGATCATATTACAAAGCTCACCCACTTCGCCTGCAAGAGCTGTTGTCCAGTAGGTGAGTGGCTGGTTATCATAACATTTAAATCCATCAGTAGCCCGTTGTACATTCAATGGGCGGAATGTTTGCAGATCGAGTTTCATATTTGAGTAATTGATATTAATGAAATAGAAAATGAAATTAGTTGAAAGCAGTTTCAGGATCTTATTAATGTAAAATAAAATTATAAAAAGAATAAACTTAAAAATAGAAATAAAAAAACTCCCGGTCTGTTTTGATCGGAAGTTTTTTTTATTGATAATAATAATTTTAGAACCTCATTCCAACTCCTCCTGTAAGATTGAACACAGATACATTCTGGTGTGCTCTATTGCTTCCACCACCATCTGGATATTTTAGTTTGAATTCAGGTTCTGTCCATCTGTAATCGGCGCTTGTGAAAATAAAAAAGTTATCTGCAATAGTAAAGCGGGCATCAACACCACCCATATATACTGCAGACCAAGCCCAATCCGCTGCTAAAATCGGCGTTCCTTCGTAGGTAAATTCGGGAGAATTGACCCGATTTACTCCTACCATCATACGAAAACCTCCAACAGCTTTATCAGATAAACTATGATAAAATCTTGGCCCTGCCATTATTCCAAAGTACTGCCAATGGTCCACATTTACACCTGGTAATAAATTAAAAAGGTCTGTTTTGTCCAGGTTGTGCCTGCCATAAAACGCCATAACACTAAGTCCAACATTTCTACTTAAATCATACCCATAATCTAAATTGATGGTGAATCCCGGTTGAGCATAACCAGCTTTTTCATCATTTGCATCTTTCCTGTTAAACTCTGCTGTTGGAACTGAAAGCCCCGGATGTAGTGCAATAAAAGATTTTGGTACAACTTTACTCTTACTTCCCTGTGCCATTAAAACCCCACTTACAACTAGCGCAAAAAAGTATAACATAATCTTTTTCATAACCTCTGATTTAATATTGTCAAATCCTCACTTATCATTTTCACTCTGCAAAATTATTTTGCCATTAAATCAGAATCAATGACCAATCGCTATTTGAACCGTGATTGTAGTCATTACTAAAATTTGATGTTATGGTCTCTTCCAACTATCATTTCGCTACTTATTTAAAACCAACTACTTAGACCAATACCATGTCTTTTACTTGCAATTCAACCATTTATTAAAACTCCTTCTGAATAAACCATAATCATGAATTTTTAAAGTTTTTTATCAGGAATTGTAAAAGGTGAAAAAGATACTATAGAGCTAAATTTTTCATTGCACTTTTCTCTTAACATTTCATTTGTAGACATGGTACATCTTTTGCCTTCTAACAGGTATTATTTCATCTTTAAAATTGTACCATTATGAAAAAAGTATTTACACTATTAGTTGCAGTTGGCTTATTCGTTGCTGCCGATGCACAACGAGGACCACAAAGAGGCCGCCCTGTAACAGGCGTACAGGTTACTATCGGCGGTAACTTCAACAACAGTTTTGCAGCAGACCGTATGCTGCGACAGGAAATTGCCCGTATCAATTTTAAATACGACCGCAGGATCCAACAAGTAAGAAACAGTTTCTTTATGCGGCCGGTTGTAAAACAAAGAAAGATCCGTTCGCTGGAAATTCAGCGTCAGCGGGAGATCAGAAGAGCTCAACAACGTTTCTTTCAAAACGGAAACCGTTATGGACAAAGAAATCGTCGTTATTAATTCAATAAAAGAAGAAAACTACCGCCACCATATACCCCCGTTCAAAAGCGGGGGTTTTTATTTCCATTTTATATTACAGCCAATACTTGGTCGTTGATAATCTGATACCGGATGGCCTTTGATCAGATTGTCCAATGCATTCCTGATATCAATCCCTGTAACAGGGATTTCTGTACCTGGCCGGCTATCATCTAACTGACCCCTGTACACTAATTTATCATTCGCATTATAAATAAAGAAATCAGGAGTGCAGGCAGCGCCGAAAGATTTCGCCACTTCCTGTGTCTCATCATAGCAATATGGAAAAGGATAGTGTAGCTGCTCAGCAATCGCTTTCATTTTATCGGGTGCATCACCAGGGTGGGTTACCACATCGTTGGCACTGATTGCCAGAAATCCGATCCCTTTGTTTTTATAATCATTTGCCAGCCTTACCAACGCATCATTAACATGTACGACAAAAGGACAGTGGTTACAAATAAACATGATCACCGTTCCCTTTTCACCTTTTATGTTTTGCATAGAAATTATCTTACCGGAAACAGTATCGGGTAAGGAAAAGTCAGGTGCCTTAGTTCCCAATGGTATCATTTCAGAATAGGTTCTTGCCATGGCGCAAAGTTACAACAGCTATATAAAAATTATAAACAGTTAACATTTAGTTGATATCAAATTTGTATATTAGACGAAATAAAAAAATATTGTTATGACATCTACAAAAGCATATGCAGCACTTGATAATACAACTCCGCTGGTACCCCATACTATTGAAAGAAGAGCTCCGAAACCACATGATGTTCAGATACAGATCTTATTCTGTGGTGTTTGCCACAGCGATCTGCATTTTGTAAAGAATGATTGGGGTATGTCTACATATCCTTTGGTCCCGGGTCATGAGATCGTTGGAAAAGTAACAGCAGTAGGTGATCATGTAAAGAAATTTAAAGTGGGTGACCTTGCAGGTATCGGCTGTTTGGTAGATAGTTGCCGGGAATGTGATAATTGTAATGACGGTCTTGAACAATATTGCATCAATGGATGGGTGGGCACTTATGGTGGCCAGGAAAAAGATGGAAGTGGTGCTACATATGGCGGTTACAGCAAATCTATTCTTGCACATGAAGATTTTGTTTTGAAAATTTCTGAAAAAGTAGATCTCGCTGCCTCTGCACCATTATTATGTGCCGGTATAACCACCTACTCTCCGTTAAAACATTGGAAAGTGGGTAAAGGAACAAGAGTGGGTGTACTTGGTCTTGGCGGATTGGGTCATATGGGAGTTAAACTGGCTGTTGCCATGGGTGCAGAAGTTACAATGCTAAGCCATACAGCATCCAAAGAAGCAGATGCTAAAAGATTGGGAGCACATCAGTTTGTGCTTACTTCTGATGAGGAACAAATTAAAAAAGTAGCCGGTTATTTTGATTTTATTCTGGACACTGTATCTGCAGCACATGATTATAATTTTTATCTTGGGCTGTTGCGTACTAACGGAGTAATGGTTTGTGTAGGTGTACCTCCTGAGCCGGCACAAATTCCTGCTATGAATCTGATCTTTGGTCGCAAAAGTATTGGTGGTTCACTGATAGGTGGCTTACCCGAAACACAAGAAATGCTTGATTTCTGTGCTGAGCATAATATTGTGAGTGATATCGAACTGATCGCAATGAAAGATATCAATGAGGCTTATGAAAGATTAGAGAAGAGTGATGTAAAATACCGGTTTGTGATCGATATGTCGACCTTATAATAATTAGTGCATAAACTAAAAATAAAAAGCTGCTCTTAAATAGAGCAGCTTTTTTATTGAAATAAGATTTACTATTACCCGGATCATTTCCGGATTCAATTATATTTTTCTTATAGGTAATTATTTATGCTGACTCGTCAGACATTTCAGCAGTCATCGCATTTTCTTTAACGCTGGCAATACCATTTTCCATAGCTGCTGCTGTACTGTACATCTGGCTGCTGCCTATTACCTGTCCGTTAGATGATTTAAGGTTGAAATAATCCTGATCATTTTTTGCTTTCAATCTTTCATACCTGTTATCATCACCTGCATTTTTTCTAACACTCTCTACTCCATTTAAACAAGCGGCTTTGGTTGTGTAGCCTTCGCTGCTTAATATGTTTTGTCCATTACCCGCCTGCAGGTTGAATTGAAACTCTCCGTTTTTCCTGGTAGTAATTACAAACTTTCCCATAGTTTTTACTTTTTAATAATTTAGAAAAATTGTTGCTTCTCTTAAAGTTATGAAATTCTGACCAGCTATATGTATGAGAAAACTCATGCCTGAGGATATATCCGTTACATAAAACACTCTTTACTAAATAACAGGCACAGTGTAATTTTTCTCAGTATTTAAAAATTGCTGATATAGAGCTGTCGTTATTTCGCCAGGCTGTCCGTTACCAATTGCTTGTCCATCAATTTGCAATACCGGTAATATTTTTTTTGTTGTGCTGGTGATAAAAACCTCTTTTGATCGTATCAGTTCATCGATGGTGATATTTCTTTCCTCTACCATCCTATTTTTTAATGCCAGCTCTATCACCTTCTTTCTTGTAACTCCCAAAAGAATATTATTCACTGGTGTTACCAATATATTACCGGCTGTTACCATAAAAATATTTGATCTTGGTAGTTCAGTAATGATCTTGTTTTGGTGATATAGCACATCATTAACGTTTTTTTTCTTTAACATGGGCTGCAACCAAACAGCAGTCATATAATTGATACTTTTAATATGCGGCAATTCTCTTTGGTGCTCATAGGTCATTAAGCTAATTCCATTCTTAAAATCATTCAATGATGCTGTTATCTGCGATTTGGCGGTGATCAGCAGGTTGGGTGCACTTATAGAATAACCGTCTTCAGCATATCCACCGGTAAGCATTAGCCGTATTCCCAAATCAATAGCAGGAGACCTGTTTATCAATTCTTTAATTATTCTTTCAAGCTCTTCCCTTGATTTAAAAACAGGCAAACGCATTTCTTTTGCCGAATAATAAAAACGATCTAAATGATCATTTAAAAAAAGCGGGGTCTTTTTTGTTGTGCGGAAAAAATCAAAAGCAGCATATCCCCTTTGTATGGACATATCCTTAACGTGTAATTGTGCAGAATCCTCCTCTATAAACCTATCGTTTAAATATGCTAGCATAATTACTTAATTAATCCGATTATACTTTCTGAATATTTTTTTTATTTCTTCAAACGGTATTGCTTCAACAATTCTACCATTTTTTCCTTTCATGGTTTCGGCCGCCAGCAATGAATTAATAATTGCTTCCTCGGTTGCTTCTATCGTAGCCATGAATAATGGTGACATAGCTTCATTGCTCAAAACAAATTGCGGTGTTTTTTCTGTAACATTATATTTTACTCTTACTGCAGTATCTGTTGAAAACGCTATTATATAGTCACCGCTACCATTACTGGCAATGCCGCCTGTTTTTGCCAATCCCATAAATGCTCTTTTAGCCATTCTTTCCAAATTACGGGAGTCGAGTGGTGCGTCTGTTGCTACCACTATCATACAACTTCCATCAGGTGAATCATTCAACTGATCATATAAATAATATTTTTTTAACTCCTCTCCAACCGGTACGCCATCAATAGATAACACACCGCCAAAATTGGTCTGCACCAATACGCCAACAGTATAGCCCCCGAACTTTTTTGGAAGCACCCTGGAAGATGTTCCTATACCCCCTTTAAACCCAAAACACACTGTGCCGGTTCCCGCACCAACATTCCCCTCGGTAACAGCACCGGAATCAGCATTTTTTATTGCATTCAATACATCTGCTTCTGTAATATGCTGACCCCGGATATCATTAAGATATCCATCATTCGTTTCACCAACAATTGCATTTACAGATTGTATGCTCTCATTATTTCTTTGAGAAAGGGTGTATTTTATTAATGCATTAATACCGGTAGCCACACTCAATGTATTCGTCAGAATTATTGGTGATTCAATGTTGCCTAATTCTTTTACCTGCGTATATCCGGCCAGTTTGCCATAACCATTACCTACATAAATGGCTGCAGGTACTTTTTGTTGAAATAAATTATCGCTATGCGGTAAGATGGCGGTAATGCCTGTTCTTATGGAATCTGCTTTTATAATTGTTGTATGCCCTACGCTTACCCCGGCAACATCGGTTATTGCATTTAGTTTACCCTGCTGCATTACGCCAATACGTAATGCCAACTCTACAGCTTTATTTTTTGACTGGGCAAAAAGACTTAAGCTGAAAAATAAAACAGGAATAAAAAATAATAAACGGAACATAGTATATCTGTACAGTAAAAATAATTAAACGAAACGGATAAATGGTTTGCTGTAACCAACTCAATTAAGTATCTTAAATATCTAAATTATCGCTAATGATCTTTGTATATATTTTTCTTGGCCTTATCGTTTCTTTATTATTGATCGCTGCATTTATGCCAAGAGAATATAGTATAGAAAAAAATATAATTATCAATAAGCCGGTAGCAGAGGTAATGAACCGGGTAGGTGATCTGAATTTTTACAGCCAGTGGAACCCATGGCAACAAAGCGATCCAACTGCAAAAAGCACAATTACGGGTGAAGCAGGTACATCCGGACATAAGTATGCATGGCAAGGGAAAAAAGTAGGAATGGGTAGTTTAACCCTTTTAAATAAAGATAACAGGCATATCCATTTTGAACTGGAGTTTTTAAAACCATGGAAAGCGAAAGCAAAAGATAACTGGCTTTTTGAAGAGTGGGGCGATGGATCGGAAACAAAAATTACCTGGCAAAACAGTGGCGGACTTCCATGGCCCATGGCCAGACTAATGGGACCCATGATCAATAAAAATCTGAATCACCAGTTTGGAGTGGGTTTGGATAATTTAAAAAAAATGTGTGAAGGATAATTGTTATAGCTGACGGAGACTTATCAAAACATCAATTCAATTGATCATAGTTTTTCTAGATCCGTTCTTG
The DNA here is from genome assembly GCA_024643645.1 of Chitinophagaceae bacterium. Lineage (GTDB taxonomy): Bacteria > Bacteroidota > Bacteroidia > Chitinophagales > Chitinophagaceae > JJ008. The sequence continues at coordinate 7,886 of JAHEMN010000030.1, forward strand.
TGTATTCATTTTTAATATTTCCCGTATTGATTGTTGAGGCCGGTTCAAACAACATTACTTCCACCTCTTCTTTTGCATTGGGCCGATGTTCCGTCATTCGGGGAACGATCAAAAACTCTCCTTCATTTATAATAATTGTTTTATCTCTGAATTCCATATCAAAACTTCCCTTTACCACATAAAACAACTCATCTTCATTTTCATGATGATGCCATTCAAAAGCCCCTTTGAATTTTACCAGTTTAATCAACCACGGCTGACAGGCCTGTTGTCCGTTTAACTCTCCTGCAATACGTGGATTCCAATGATCATGAATCATTGATAACTTTTCGGTCAGGTTTACTTTTTCCATTTCAATAATTTATTCGAATAAAATTGAATATCAATTTCTATTCAATATGGATCAATGAGGCTGTATGCAATGCTTTTTTTCTTATGCCTTCAATATCCGCATTCACCTCATCATAAACCAAGGCGACACCCATTCTACGAAAAGATCTAGTTGAAGGTTTTCCAAAAATCCTTATCTCCGTATTTTTTTGTTCGAGTGCTTTTTCAATTCCGGTAATAGTAAAATCATCTGCCGTTCTATTGGCCAGTATAACAGCACTGGCAGCTGCCCTTTCCAATTTGATCTCAGGAATTGGTAATCCCAAAATGGCTCTTGCATGTAGTTCAAACTCAGAAAGATTTTGTGTACCGGCCAATGTTACCATTCCGGTATCATGTGGCCTCGGACTCAGCTCTGAGAAATAAACCCCTTTCTCTGTCAGGAAAAATTCAACTCCCCATAAACCAGCACCTGTTAATGCCGTTGTAACTTTCTCTGCCATTTCACAAGCATCCGTATAATCCTTTTCGCTGATAGCAACAGGTTGCCAGCTTTCCTGGTAATCACCTCTTTCCTGCCGGTGACCTATCGGCGGACAGAATAAAGTAGGCCCATTTTTTTGTGTTACGGTCAATAAGGTGATCTCTGTATGAAATGCAATGAACTCCTCAATGATCACTTCCTGAATATCTCCTCTTGAATTATTGATGGCATAGTCCCATGCGATCTTTTTATCTCCTTCATTTTTTAAAACACTTTGCCCTTTGCCGGAAGAGGACATCAATGGCTTTACTACACACGGTGTTCCAATTTCATTCACTGCTTTTTCAAACTCCTCAAAAGTGGTGGCATAAAAATATTTTGCTGTTCGCAAACCCAACTCTTTGCTGGCCAGGTCCCGGATCAGTTTTCTGTTCATAGTGAAATTAGCCGCTCTGGCACTGGGTACTACCTGTATATTTTGCTTTTCGTAATCATAAAACCTTTCAGTTCTGATAGCTTCAATTTCAGGCACTATTAGATCAGGATTGTGTTTTGCAACTATGGCATCCAACTCGTTACCATTCAGCATATCTATTACTTCATGACCATCAGCCACCTGCATAGCAGGTGCTCCGGCATAACTATCTACTGCAATTATTGTTTGTCCTAACCGTTGTAAAGCGATCACTACTTCTTTTCCTAATTCGCCACTACCTAGTAATAGTATTTTTTTATGCATGACACAAGGTAAAAATAAAAAAGCGACTCCGGAAGAAGGAGTCGCTTACTAACCCATAGAATGATTTTAATAGAAGAACTGTTCCTTAACGATCTTTCCATCTTTTACTTCGTAAACAGCGATTTCATCCATTTTCATTCTGCCCATTTCTTTCATGGTAACATCCATACCCATTGCAACGGCAAAGTGATTCCCCGCCACCTCGGGTTTATTGGAATAACCGCCATGCATTTGCTCTACCATTTCACCAAATTGTTTTCCTTTTTGCTTTATAGCCTCAAGGCCTTCTGCCCTTTTTAATCCTTGAGAATGTTCCGGCTCAATACTTACAGCATTTTCTGCATATAATTCACTCTGGATCAACTCCCATTGTCCTGTTTGTGAAAGTTCATTGAACCTGTTGGCAACTTCCTGCGTTGTCATAGTAGCTTCTTTAGTTGACATAACTTATTTATTTTAAGGTTTAAAAATCGGGCTAAAAAAGGTACAACTTATTTTATTTGCAAAAACAATAAAATTATAAGAGGTGTTCTTTAAGGATGAACTTATTTTTGCCCTCTTTTTTACAGATAATTGAATGAAAAATATATTTTATCTCACCATTTTTTTGATTTTTACAATGGGTTGTTCTGTTAGTAATAATCCGTTACGTAATGAAATAAAGCAATTGCAAAAAGGAATCATTGAAGATGATACAAGTTTTGTGTATACTTTGCCATTTGAAGCAGGAAAATCTTTTCGTGTGATACAGGGTTACTTCAGTCGCTATACACACAAAGAAAGGGCGGCGCTGGATTTTAACTTAAAGAAAGGAACAAAAATTTTTGCTGCCCGTGGAGGTGTAGTTGTAAGAGCAAAAGAAGATGGTAGAAAGGGAGGTTTAAACAGAAAATACCGATCTGAAGGAAATAATATCGTAATACAACATGAAGATGGATCAAGAGCCGGTTACTGGCACTTGCAATATAATGGAGCTGTTGTAAATGTAGGGGATACTGTAAAACAAGGGCAACTGATCGGCTACAGTGGAAAAACTGGCTATGCCCTTGTACCTCATCTTCATTTTCTTGTATGGACCTACGATAAAAATAACAAATGGAAACAGATAGCTACCCGTTTTCAAACTACAAAAGGAATTAAATATTTACGAAGCTGGAAAAAATACAGACGACCCTCCGAATAAACTACTTTTGATTAAACACTTTGTTGACATTGCCAGAAATATATCAGCAATTCATTACCGGCATGCAAAACACAACTTTGCTGGAATACATTGCCGTATTTGCAGGTATAGCAAGTGTTTGGTATAGCCGTAAAGAGAATATTCTCGTTTACCCGGTTGGCCTCATCAATACCATCATTTATATTTATTTAAGTTTTAAATTTCATTTACCCGGAGAAGCCAGTGTAAATTTCTATTATACGATCATGAGTTTGTATGGATGGTATATGTGGACAAGAAAAGATAAACAACATGAGGTAGTCTTACATATTACATCATCCAATAAAAAGTTGTGGCTTTACCAGGTTTTATTCTTTTTATTCTTTTATGTAATTATTTATTTTGCATTGGTCTTTTTAAAAGAAAAATTCTTTGAAGGAGCCATACCGTGGGCTGATGCTTTTGCTTCGGCTACTGCCTTTACAGGTATGTGGCTGATGACAAGAAAAAAAGTGGAAAGCTGGTATTGGTGGATCGCTACCAATATTGCGTCCATTCCATTGTATTTTGTAAAAGGCCTGGTATTTACAAGTGTTTATTATATCATTTTATTGATACTGGCAATTTTCGGATTGACCGAATGGAAGAGAAAAGCAAAAGAAATCAATGCTTAAAAAAATCGTCATTATAGGACCTGAAAGTACCGGTAAAAGCACTTTGTGTGAGCAACTTGCAAAGCACTATGATACGCTGGGCTGCCCCGAGTATGCCAGAGAATACTTATTAGAAAAGGGCACCGATTATTCATTTGAGGATCTGCTAACTGTTGCAAAAGGGCAGCTTATACTAGAAGAAGAATACACTGCTAAAATGAAGGCTATAAAATTGCCGGAAAGCATCTCTCATTCAACACTTTTTTTGGATACAGATATGTATGTTATGAAAGTATGGTGTGAGTTTGTATTCGGAAACTGTCATCGGTTTATCCTCGATCAAATCATTGAAAGAAAATATGACCTGTACCTTTTGTGCAATACAGATCTGCCATGGGTAAAAGATGAATTGAGGGAATATCCCGATCCTGAAAGTAGGCAGCAACTATACAAGATCTATAAGGATATCATGATCAACCAATCAACTCCCTGGTTTGAAATAAATGGAGTAAATGATGAAAGGCTTCAAAAGGCAATTACAGCTGTTGATCAATTACTGCAATAAATGTTGCTATTTTCGTTGGCAACATGAATACATTCATTAGAAGAAATCACCGCCTTGTTTTTTATGGTCTATGGTTGTTGCTCGGTTTGTTACAATCAGGTCTTACAGAACTTTGGGATGATGAGGCTTATTACTGGGTGTACAGCCAATACCTTGACTGGGGTTATTTTGATCACCCACCCATGACAGCACTGCTGGTGAAAATGGGCTATACTCTTTTCCCAAATCAATTAGGTGTTCGTTTATTTCCTTTATTGCTCAATATTTTTTCTTTGATCATCATTGAAAAACTGATAGACAAAAAAAATCCGATTCTCTTTTATGCCATTGTTTTATCCATGGCAGTTATTCAGGTGGCAGGTTTTATTGCAGTACCTGATATTCCATTGATATTTTTTACAGCCTTATTCTTTTTATTTTATAAAAAATTCATCAATAAACAATCTTTAATCAATTCTATACTGCTTGGTTTTTCGATAGCATTATTGTTTTACAGTAAATACCATGCTGTATTGGTTGTTTTGTTTGTTGTGCTGTCCAATCTTAAGTTATTTAAACGATACCATATTTATGTTGCTGGAATTACAGCCTTGTTATTATTTACTCCGCATCTCTGGTGGCAATACCAACATGATTGGGTAAGCTTTCGTTATCATTTATTTGAAAGTAATGTAAACCCCTATAAGCTTTCTCATACTTTAGATTATGTATTAGGTCAGCTATTATTACCGGGGCCTATCGCCGGGTTTATTCTTTTGCCTGCTGCTTTTTTATATAAAACAAAAAATGAAACAGAAAAGGCGCTGAAGTTTACAATGATCGGTATCTATATCTTTTTTCTACTCAGCACTTTCCGTGGAAAGGTAGAAGGTAACTGGACCTCTCCGGCACTGGTAGGCATCATCGTACTAAGTCATCAGTTTTTAAATGAAAAATTTAATTGGCAAAAAACACTTTATAAACTTTTGCCGATAACACTGGTGCTGGTATTATTTACAAGGATCATCATGATCGTAGATATATTACCGTTAAAAGCAGTTAAAGAACGGTTTCACTCCTGGAAAGAATGGCCACAGGAAATGAAAATAAAAACAAAAGGACTGCCAGTTGTTTTCAGCAACTCTTACCAAAGGGCTTCGAAATATTGGTTTTATTCAGGACAAATGACATACTCTCTTAATCAACATAAGGAAAGAAGGAATAATTATAATTTCTGGCCGATAGAAGATTCATTATTAGGAAAGCCTGTTTATTTTTTAGATAAGTATGGTCTTGACCGGTTTCAAGATTCTTTGAAAACCCCAATTGGCTGGGTAGGCTATGCTTATGATTCATCTTTTTATTCCTTTATGAAAATCAAATTCAATCCAACACAAAAAATAGCAGAAGTACAGGGAAGCAATTCACCACTTTCGATCAATTATACTGTTACCATTCCGCCAGCATATAAAACATTTTTACAATCGCATCAATCACTTAACGATACTGTTCTTATTGGTCTTTTTACTGATAAGGGATGGATCAAGGACATTTTTACTGTTCTTTCTTTACAGCAGCTGGTTGAAAAAAATACAGGCAAGCTGGAAATTTATCCCGGTCTTGATGCCGGAAAATATTTTTTGCGGTTTGCTATTAAGTCCGGTAATTATGCACCTACACATAATAGTGAAAAAATTCCCTTTGTGGTTAAGTAGCTTTTATCACAGAGATGGAGTGCTTATTAGTTTTTGAATATCCGGATCTACCTGCAGGTTGTTCATTTGCCGCATGATCGTTCTGGATCTTCCGGAAATGTAAGCAGATGCAGGCTTTACCTTATATCTTTTGGGGCTGGGTAAACAGGCTGCTATCAATGATGCTTCCTGCTTTGTTAAGTTTTTGGCTGATTTATTAAAATATTTATTGGCAGCCATTTCAATACCAAAGATGCCATCTCCCATTTCAATCACATTCAGGTATACTTCCAGAATTCTTTTCTTACCCCAAACCAATTCTATCATAAACGTGAAATAAACTTCCAGCCCCTTTCTTATCCAGCTACGGCCCTGCCATAAAAAAACATTCTTGGCAACCTGCTGACTGATCGTACTTCCCCCTCTGATCCTTCCGGGTTTCTTTTTATTATACTTCATCGCTTTTTCAATGCTTTTCCAATCAAACCCATTATGATCGGGAAAGAGCTGGTCTTCAGAAGCTATCACCGCCAGTTTTGCATTTGATGATATCACATCTTTATCAACATAATCTCTTTTTAATCCATGACCGCTTACTAAACTAACAAACTGAGTAATAGTGACCGGTGGATTTACCCATTTCAATATGATGATATAAAAAAACTGAAAAATAAAAAGCCAGAGGAAAATACGTTTACACCATTTCCATAGTTTACCAATAAACGTACTTTTTTTTGATTTAGAGTCTTTTGCCATAAAACATCAAGCCCCAAATTAATGCAATACCAAATACGATCAGTATTATTCCATTAATACGGTTTATTATATGAATATTATGTGGTGTTAACCTGTTCCTAATTTTTCCTGCCAGCATCACTTTGAAAAAGTCAGCACTCAGCATAAAGATCAGACAGGTAGCAAAAATGATGATCCTTTCTTTTATTGTATGTGTGATCACAGCAGTGGAAGTAGTAATCCAGAATATAAAAATTCCGGGATTTAATGTATTCATCAAAAACCCGGAAAAAAATATTTTTGCATAATCCCTTTTTCTGAATTTAAAAACCTGTTTACCCTGTTCGTTCACTTTTACTTTTTTGAAAAAGAGAAAGTATATTCCCATCGTTACAAGAAAGACACATCCGGCTATTCCTACTTCAGTTTTATAGGCCTTCATACTATTAAACAGCTCTGTAAAAACATTGCTGATCAGTAATAAAGTAATATCGCTTATTGATACGCCAATAATAAACGCAAAACCTCCCCGATGACCATTATTCAAACTTTGCTTAATGATTGAGAATAGCACCGGCCCGACTGCAATACTCAGTAGCAATCCAAACCCGAGTCCTTTTAATACGGCTTCAATCATGAAATACTCTGAAAGATTCCGGCATTGAAAGCCGGTTACATCTTTTTATATTTTTCCTGTTTCTAAATAATTCATCCACTCATTCAACATTTTCCCTTTCATTACTCTTGGAAACTTATGCTGACTTCCAATCTTTCCTTTCATCTCCATAAACTTCATAAACTTTTCTTCCGGCAGCACTTCAATAAATACTTCTTTTAATGCACTATCCCTTTCAGTGGCATAGTCATCATTTAAGGCTCTTAGGTTCTCATCAATTCTTTTACAAATTTTTTGTGCATCTACTTTATCATCAGTCGCAATATACCAGCGATGTGCAAAGAAAGTACCATGAGGTATTCCTGCTACTGTAAATTCAGGAATGCTAACATTAAATTCTTCACTCACCAATTCAATGGCTTTGTTCATATTCTCCACGCCTAAATGTTCGCCAGTAAGACTTAGAAAATGTTTTGTGCGGCCAGTGATCACTACTTCAGACCTTTCAAGGTCAACAAATTTTATGGTATCGCCCAATAAATAACGCCAGGAGCCTGCATTGGTACTCATTAACAATGCATATTCTTTTCCTTCTTCTACTTCATGTATCATTTTTGCTTCCGGTTTCTCAATGATATTGCCGTCTGCATCAAAATTTTTATCATTAAAAGGCACAAACTCAAAAAAGATATTATTATTCAATATCAGTTGCATGCCTTTTGCATTCTCTCTTGTTTTATATCCTACAAAGCCTTCACTTGATAAATAGTTTTCGATGTATACAATTGGTTTACCTAATAACTTTTCGAATCCTTTCTTATACGGCTCAAATGAAACTCCACCATGCACAAAGAAGCTGAAGTTGGGCCATATCTCATGTATGTTCTTTAATTTATAATGTTCTATCACCATTTCCATACACATCTGGCACCATGCCGGTACACCAACAATATATCCGATATCCCATTCCTTTGCATGCTCAACAATTTCATTCAGTTTTTGATTCCAGTCATCTATAGCCGCAATCCTTCCACCGGGCTTATAAAAGGTTTGAAACCAGATGGGTCTTTTTCTCGCCAATATACCACTGAGATCTCCGGCATACCAACCGGCCTTTCCTTTTTTAAGATCCGTTGCGCCACCTAACATCAGGAATCCTTTTGTCATTGCTCTTTTGTTAGCGTCTTCATAACGTATCAGACTAATAAGCTGACGCAAATAATTTATTGTATTGCTTCTTAATAATTCTTTTGTAACTGGTATATATTTACTTGCTGCTTCAGATGTGCCGGAACTAAGTGCATAATATTTTATTTTACCGGGCCAGGCAACATCCGGAACACCATCCAATGTTTTTTTCCACCACTCCTGGTAAATTTTATTATAATCATGTACGGGTACCAGTTCCTGAAATTTTTTTCCGGGGTGTTTGCTAAACAAAGCATCATCAAACCTGTAGTGCTGACCGAATTCTGTAAATCTTGCTTTTTTCAATAATTTTTTTAACACCCTTATTTGCTGGCGACGTGGATCGTTAGGCGGAATTCTTAATGCTGCTGCAATTGCCCTTGGTAATTTTATATCGATAATATTCGCCATATGCTAATCGTAAGATTTGCTTTAAAGTTACGCAATGTATTTTTTGGAAACTGAGCTAATATAAATGCTTATAGAAATTACTCGCCTAACCTTTTATATGTTTTTACTATTAGCTTGATATCCTGCAATGGCTCATAATCTCTGGCATACCAATAGTCAACCAATTGCAAACTTTCAATTGGTAATTGCTTTGAAGCTTTGACAGGAATTCCATTACAAGCAATAACAGGTGATTTTAAAAAGGGTAGATGTTTTTCATTTGTTGCATATCCCACCCAGGTTTTTTTATTTATAAGTACTAAAAAACAATTTTTAAAAAAAGAAACCGGTTTTTTCACAAAAAATAAATGAACAGGAAAAGTTATCAACGAAAAAAATGAAATACATACATCAATTAATCTTTTGATACGCCGGTTATAAGGATCGGCTAATTTATATCCGTTTTCTTTAGATACAACTTCGCCGGAAGTGTTCTTTGAATTACTTCCAACAATACTCGTTGTTCCGGCAGTATGAACTTTAGCGCTGATTGAATGAGGAATCGTTTGAAGGCTTTCGATAATTTCTCTAAAAGATAATACTCCCCTGCAATAAATAATTTCCTTTACAGGGATTGTTGCAACAATTTCGTTTATTTTTTTATAACTTCCGATGGCATCGCTTTCGTTTTCACTTGTACTAACTCTTCCTAAAACTCTTTCCTGATAACCGGCATCATTTAATAATTCAGTGGTTTCTTTATATTCTTCTGAGGAGCCAACAATAAGCGTTTCAATGTGTTCCCCCCTGTTTTTAGAACTGCTTAATACATTCATTCGAATCAATACCCAACGCAATAAACTGATTAGCCCAAATGCCAACAAAGCACCAAATAATATGATAGCCCGTGAAAAACGGTATTGTTCAGGCAACATAGCATAAGCAGCCAGGAGAACAATACTAGCAACTATCATTGAGCGAAAAAGTTCTGCTCTTTTGTACCAGCGATCATACAATCCGGCATAGTACGCTGCAATCAGGTAAAAAACAGTGTACGCCGGAAATGCGATCCACAGTGATCTGTTCTCGTATTGTATATCTGTTCTGAAATATTCGTTCCAGATATTTTTTATTACCCAAAAGGAAAGTAATATCAATCCGGCATCCAAAAGAGGCAATCCATAACGGCGGATAAAATTGGCAATAGCCGTTAAGCCAGCCCTGAACCAAATTGCCAGGTGAATAAAAAAATTAAATATACTGGCTTTACTTCCGCCATAATGCTTACGAACGAAAATGCTCATAGCATTGTAAAACATTCGTATATAATTCATACTACCCTTCAGTGTACTTTCACCTTTGAAGTGTATGATGCTGCTTTCGGCAAAATAATAGTTCTTATACCCTGCTTTTTGAATACGGTAACTAAGGTCAATATCTTCACCATACATAAAAAACACTTCATCAAAACTTCCTACTTTTTCAATCACTTCTTTTTTCAACATCATAAAAGCTCCTGCCAGTACATCAATTTCATTATTCTCGTTTTCATTAAGATAGCCCAGGTGATATTTGGAAAATGTTTTTGACCGGGGAAATAATTTTGACAGGCCAAACAGTTTAAATAAAGAAGTTAGTGGTGAAGGAAAAGACCTTTTCGATTCTTTTAAAAATTTTCCGGTTCCATCCAGCATTTTTATTCCCAACGCTCCTGCATCTGGTTTAGATTCCAAAAAAGCAATACATTTTAAAAAACAATCTTCTGGTACGATCGTATCTGGATTTAAAAAGAGAATATATTTTCCGTTTGCCAGTTGAAGGCCCTGGTTACATCCTTTAGCAAAACCATTGTTTTCTTTGTTTGCAATAAAATTTACAGATGGAAATTTTGGAGCCAGGTAAGCAATGCTATTGTCTGAAGAATTATTATCGATTACAATTATTTCAGAGGTGAGCTCTTTAACTGCTTTTTGTACCGAACAAAGACATTGTTCTAAAAATAGTTTTACGTTATAATTGACTATAATTATCGATAATTGCATTCCTCAGCTTCTATAGTAAAGATTATAATGATTCTTTCAAAAATAACAGTTCTCTTACAGCTATGGTAAAATACTTATTTGTAGCGGATACGGCATAGCCGTTTGTTATCTTTGCGCATGCTTAAATCTACATTATTAGTTGCGACCAAGGCAGGAGCAAATGAAATTCTCCGGTTTTTTAATAATGATTTTAAGATCAGCAATAAAGTTGGTGTAAATAACCTTGTTACAGAAGCGGATCATGCCTCTGAAAAAGCAATTATTTCTGTTATTAAAAATGCATATCCCGATCACCATATTTTAGCAGAAGAAAGTGGAGAGATCGTTCAAGACTCGACTTATAAATGGATCATCGATCCGATCGATGGTACTGTTAATTTTGCACATGGCATACCATTAAATTGTGTTTCCATTGGTGTAGAATATAAAGGAGAGATTATAATGGCTGCTGTTTATAATCCACACCTCAATGAATTTTTCTTTGCAGAAAAAGGAAAAGGTGCTTTTTTAAATGACAAGCCCATTCAGGTAAGTGAAGAATCACAAACAATAAAGGCCTGTTTGGTGACCGGTTTTCCTTACACTTATATAAATGAACCAAACGGGCCAATCGAGATTTTTGAAAAATTTGTACGCAAAGGGGTTCCTGTAAGAAGATTGGGCTCTGCCGCTATCGACCTTTGTTGGGTGGCCGCAGGACGGTTTGATGGATTTTATGAACACAAACTGGAGCCATGGGATAGCGCAGCTGGTTTTTTAATAGTAGAAGAAGCTGGTGGAAAAGTAACCGATCTTCAAGGCAATAAGTTTTCTGTTTACCAGCACAAAGTATTGGCCACCAATGGAAAAATTCATGATGAAATGATTGAAGTAATAAATAATAAGAAAGAACTATGAGTACCGAAAGAACTGAGATCAGCAGCCTGGGAGAGTTTGGCCTGATCGATCATCTGACAAAAAATATTGAATTTCAAAACGTATCCACCATTCTCGGTGTAGGTGATGACGCAGCTGTGATCGACCATTACGGCAAACAAACTGTTGTGTCAACCGATCTGCTAATAGAAGGCGTACACTTTGATCTTACCTATACACCTTTAAAACACCTTGGTTATAAAAGTGTGATCGTTAACCTGAGCGATATCTATGCGATGAATGCCATACCCACTCAGATCACTTTAAGTTTAGGTATCAGCAATCGTTTTAGTGTGGAGGCAGTAGACGAGTTCTACGAAGGCGTTTATGCTGCTTGTAATAAATACGGGGTGGACCTGGTAGGTGGCGATACAGCTTCCTCGCAAAAAGGATTTATTATTTCGGTTACCGCTATTGGCGAAGTTGCTCCTGATAAGTTTGTTAAAAGAAGTACTGCAAAAAATGGTGACCTGCTTTGTGTTAGCGGTTCCCTTGGTGCAGCCTATATCGGTTTATTGTTTCTGGAAAGGGAGAAAAAAATATTTATGGAAAGTCCCGGAGTGCAGCCCGATCTGGAAGGTGAATCATTTGTAATTGGTAAGCTATTAAAGCCAGAGGCAAGAAAAGATATCGTTGCTTTTTTTGAAGAAAAACAGATCACCCCAACGGCAATGCTGGATGTAAGCGATGGACTAAGTTCTGACATTCTGCATATTTGTAAGGATAGCGAACTAGGTTGTGTATTGTACGAAGAAAAAATACCTGTAGATGAAGAAATGAAAAAAGCTGCTTATAAATTTGAAATAGATCCTACTGCTTGTGCGTTAAGTGGTGGTGAAGATTATGAGCTTTTATTCACTGTTGCCCAGGCAGATTATGACAAGCTGGTATTAAATGAGCAAATTAGTGTGATAGGATACATGACTGATGCTGACCAGGGAGCTCATATTCTTACAAAAGGTGGTGGTAAACATAAGATCACTGCACAGGGCTGGAATCATTTAAAATAAAAACTGTTGTTAACGAAACAGTATTTTGATATAATAGAATATGAGGAGATTAGTGACATTGTTTTTTATTAGCCTGGTGCTTACCGGTTGCGGTGTAAGCAGATCTTCCTTTTCTCCTTACCATAAATATTCCCCGGCAGAATTAGAGAAAGATTATACAATTTATCAAACCATATTGGAAGAACACCACCCCGGATTATACTGGTACACCAGTAAAGACAGTATGGATCATTATTTCAATTGGGGAAGAGAGCAATTGAAAGATTCGTTGACAGAGCCGGCTTTTAAAAAAATATTGAACAACGTAACTGCAAAAATAAATTGCGGACATACAACTATCCGTTCCTCAAAAGCATGGTATAAATATCTTGACACAACAAGGATTGGAAAAATATTTCCTTTAAGCATGAAAGTGTGGGATGAAGAGATGGTTGTTACAACCAATCTAAACCGAAAAGATAGCATCTTAAAGCGGGGAACCCCGATAACAAAAATAAATGGTAAGCCTGTTGCTGTACTTATTGATACGATGTTCGACTATATCTCAAGTGATGGGTATAACAGAACACATAAATTTCAGACATTAAGTAACCGGGGATATTTTGGATCTCTTTATACTTCGCTTTTTGGCATCAGTGAAAAATACTCAATAGAGTATACAGATGAATACGGGCAAACTAAAACAACAATAATACCTGTTTTTGATCCCGGAGCAGACACTGCTATCAGAAGGCGAAGCAGGATTATAAGACCGGCTCAACCACAACCATCTAAAAAAGAACGAAGAAGACAAGCTGCCGATAATGTAAGATTGCTTAAAATCGATACTGCAAACCACAGTGCCATGATGGACCTCGCCTCTTTTGGCAAGGGATATGGACTAAAACAATTCTTTCGGAACTCTTTCAGGGTTTTAAAACAAAACAATATTGATCATCTTATCATCGATGTAAGAAGTAATGGTGGCGGCAGTGTTACCAATTCAACCTTCATCAGTCGTTTTCTTGCTGACAAGAAATTCAAGATAAGCGACTCGCTTTATGCAATTAAAAAAGGCAGCGATTACCAGCATTATATTAAAAATAATTTCTGGAACAATCTTTTTATAACTTTTTTAACCCGGAAGAAAAAAGACGGTAATTATCATTTTGGATTTTTTGAGCGGCACTATTTCAAACCGAAAAAGACAAATCACTATACTGGCAAAGTATATATTCTCATTGGTGGAAATTCTTTCTCTGCAACTACCTTGTTTGTCAATGCTGTTTTTAAACAAGATAATATTATTGTAATTGGTGAGGAAACCGGTGGGGGTGCATATGGAAATACTGCGTGGCTTATCCCAGATGTAAAACTTCCTGAAACTGGTATCCGTTTCCGCTTACCACTCTTCAGATTGGTGATCGATAAAAATATTCCTAAAAATGGCAGAGGCGTACAACCTGAAGTATTTACTCCACCAACGATAGAGGCTGTTAAAAAAGGGCTTGACTATAAACTTGATAAAGCGATGGAGTTAATTAAAAAAGATAAAGCGTCGAAGTCCGATTAGATTATTCTTCCGGATCATTAATGATCATAAACCCATCTGCATCTTTTAAAAAAGGAAGTTTCTTTCGTACTGTTTCAAGATGTTCACTATTCAAACCAATAATGAAAATATCTTCATCATCTTTTTTTGTATACAAAATTTCTCCTAGCGGATCAATGATCATACTATCACCACTATGATAGATATCATTACCATCATTACCAACTCGGTTCACTCCAATAACATAGCATTGGTTTTCGATTGCTCTTGCCTGTAACAGTGTCTTCCATGCATTACTTCTTCTTTCCGGCCAATTGGCTACATATATTAATATATCATATTCCGGTTCATCATTTTGTGGCTGTTGTCTTGCCCATACCGGAAACCGAAGATCATAACAAACCTGCAGGTTTATTTTCCATCCTTTTACCGAGGCGATCAACCTTTTGTTTCCAGCAGTATAATGTTCATCTTCTCCGGCATATGCAAAGCGATGTCTTTTATCATACACACCATATTGCCCATTGGGTAACATCCAGATAAGACGGTTATAATAATTTCCTTTTTCTTCAATAATAACACTGCCGGTAAGAATTAAATTTTTTGCCGCTGAAATCTTCTTCATCCACTCCACCGTTTCTCCTTCCATTGTTTCTGCAAACTGCTCCGGTTTCATACTAAACCCGGTACTGAACATTTCCGGAAGCACTACGATCTCTGTTCTCTCCTTTATGCCATTGATCTTTTCTTCCAGCATTTGCAGATTGGCGGCCTTGTCTTCCCAATTAAGTTTTGTTTGTATGGTAGTTATCAGAAGTTCAGTCATTGGAGCTTTTAATGCAGTAAAAATACTTTTAATATTTTGGGTAAAATAAAAAAAGCGGCTCCAGGATTAGAGCCGCTTTAACCATTAACTATTAACCATCTGCTTAAAACTTATTTTAATATATTATATCGTAGTAATATTTCATGTGCATTAGATCCTGCATCAAAAACACTGATCGGAGTGTTATAAATATCAAAAGAATAACCAATTGTAAACTTCTTTGTTGGGTTTACACCTGCAGAAAGAATAAAGCTCTGTTTTGCTCTGTATGCAACTCCCCACCAGAAAATCTCATTGTGTTCTACTCTTACACCTCCTTGAAATTCTGTTGGTGCGTTTGGTAAATAAATTACGAGGAAATTAGGTGTAATTGATGTGTTTGCATCTGCTTGCCATTTGTATCCTCCATGAAAATAATAATGGCGGTATAACCTTGCTTCTTGACCTGTTGTTAGGTTTCCAGTATAGAAATCAAGTTTTGATTGAATTAATTGTGAAGCCGAAGCTCCTAATTGTAATTTTTTACCTGTATAAGAAATACCAAATCCGGCATCAAACTTAAAACGGTTATCGCTATTTCCTAAAGCTGGATCAGCACCAAGAGTCTGGGAAAGTTTTGCCCTGTCCAAAGAATATTGCAATCCCCTTGCTTCAATTCCTAATGAAAATCGTCCGCCATTCTTTGTGGGTATATGCTTGGCAAACGAAACCTGTACACCGGTTCTTGAAGTTGGTCCTGTTTTATCATTATATAAATAACCTCCGATACCTATATCATGTTTCGGCATATCAAAAGAGCCGAATACAGTAGCAGTTTTTGGACTACCGCTAATACCACTCCACTGTGAACGGTAAGTGGCACCTACCATACTTCCATTTGAACCTGCCATTGAGGGGTTGTGTAATACTCCCTGCATATCATAGAAGGAAGATGTTTGGAGCTGCTGTGCACTTATTGCTGAAACAGAACCAGTAAATACTAATATTAAAATAAGTTGTTTCATCTTTTAATTATTTTATTTGATTTATCTCAAAATTGTTACGTCGCCTTTCAATGTAATTGTCTGCCCGTTGATAAGGCGATAGATAACCACATAATAATAAGTTCCTTCCGGTATTGCCTTTCCATCAAAGGTCCCCTCCCAATTATTCTGATAATTATCGTTTCTATATACCCTTCCACCATACCTGTTGAATACATTTACTGAAACCTGGCTGGTACATGCAGAACCATTTGTTACTAACCATCTGTCATTCATACCATCACCATTAGGTGTAAAGGCATCCATCACTTTTACACAATAAGGGATAACAGTAACCACGGCATTATCCGTAGCGGTACATCCGTTTGCATTTACTACAGATAAAGTATAAGTAGTTGTATTAACAGGTTTTGCTATTGGCGTTAAGGTATTAGCACCTGATATAATAGAAGCAGAAGGCGTCCATGCTATTGTTGTAAGAGGATTAACACTGGTTCCATCAAGAGTAACCTGGTCTCCCCCAACTATTGTTTTATCAGGACCGGCATTTATTATCGGATTCTGATTAACTGTAACTGTTGTTGTACTTGTAGCAGTACAGCCAAATTTACTTGCTGTAACGGTGTAGGTTGTTGTATTATTCAATGTTGCTACCGGGTTGCTAATAGACGCATTTGAGAGACCTGTAGAAGGCGACCAGCTGTAACTAACTCCTGTGCTGTCGCTTGTTGCTTGTAATTGTGTTGGAATTCCGGCGCAAACAACCTTGTTAGCACCTGCGTTTACATTAATTTTTCTTATTGTTACTACAACATCATCAGTTTTAGTACATCCATTCAATGATGCAGTAACTACATATGTTGTACTGGTGGTAATATTCGCTATCGGATTCCTAATGTTTGGATTCGAAAGTCCTGTAGAAGGTGACCAGCTATATGTAACCCCTGTGCTATCACTTGTTGCCTGAAGTTGAACCGGCGTTCCCACACATACTGCTACATCAGCACCTGCACTTACATTTACATCTTTAATACCAACTACCACTGTTCCCATCTTAGTACAACCGTTTAAAGATGTAGTTACGGTGTAAGTTGTTGTTGAAGTTGGAGTAGCAACCGGATTGTTGATTGTTGTATTTGACAAGCCTGTTGCAGGTGTCCATACAAATGTAGCACTTCCGCTATTCGCTGTTGCCAGTAATTGAACAGGTGTTCCTTTACAAACCAGTGTATTGTTGCTGGTTGCAAGAGTAAGGTTATCATTAAAGCCTACGTTAACTGTTTTGGTAAGTTTGCCGCAAAATGCATCAATAATGGTTATTGTTTTAGGACCTTGAGATAAACCACTAAAAATATTAGAAGACTGGAAAGATCCTCCATTGATACTATACATGTAAGGAGCAATTGCCCCTGTAGCATTAATAGTTATTGAACCTCCATTAGGGCTTGTACAAGATGCATTAACAATCGTTTCGGTAGAGTTAACATTGATATTTGCAGGGTTACCATATTCCATCATTGGAGCTCCTGATAAATTATCGCCAGACACAAACAGCTTTCTGTTAGCCATTGTAATACCAGCAGGTACTTTTTTGGGTGCAAATGCCATAGAAGTAAATATGGTTCCAATAGGTGCAATATCCAATGTCCAGTTGGCGCCGCCATCATTCGTTTTAAATAAATATCCCCCTGGTGATACTACGTATCCATTATTGATATCATGCATTACAATACCATTTACATTTCCACCGCCTAATGATGTCAGGTTATTTGTTATATCCGTCCAGGTAGCACCACCATCAGTTGTTCTTATTACTACTTTCCTTGGGAATCCGTTTCCTGTAAGAAAAACAGTATTTGCATCCAAAGCGAACATATCGGTATAGGTGATCTGTGGAGTTACACCCGGGAAAGGAAGTGGCAACTTATTCCAGGTAACACCACCATCAGTTGTTTTCCAGATTGTATCTCTGTTTCCTGCCACATAGCCGATTAAATGAGTTGGAAATTCAATATCTGTAAACGCCTGGTATAAAGATCCTACCGGGAAACCGTTAAATGCATTCCAGGTTAAGCCTCCATCAAAAGAACGAAAAACACCTGCAGTTCTAGATGCTGATGGAATAGAGAATTGAGATGATCCAACTGCCCAAACACTATCATTACCAACAGCATCAACATCTGTCATGCGGAAAGTAAAATCTGTATAAACGGGATCCAATGTTGTTCCTTTATCAGGAGAAAAATAAACCTG
>JAHEMN010000160.1 GCA_024643645.1 Chitinophagaceae bacterium
GTAAATACAGTACCGGGTCTGTTGGCATCAAATTCTGTAAGGGTGTCTTTTATGATTTTTGAAATAAAAGGATTGTCCTCAGATTGTATTTGCCTGATTTTAATATTCATTGAGCAAAGATATATGCAGATTATATTGCCGGATAAGAAATAAAATCTCTTTTATCAAGAGCATTACATATTGTATGATTGTTAAAAAAAATAAATAAGTCGTGATACTATGATAAAATTCAATACTTATTCAGGAAAATTTAGTTTTTCTATAATATGTCTAAAACGAGTGTCATTTTTTATAAATGTACTCAATGGGTACGTATTAATACAAGCTAGTATGCATTCCCTTTCTTTTAAAGCTTTATTCATAAATTCTAATGATTGATCATTTTCATTTAAATAATAGCACAGGCAACTTAAAAATGTAAAAGAAATATATTCAGTTTTAGATCGTAACGATAATTCATCCATAATTGCCTGTATTGCAATTTGGTTATTAATCAATGAATAAACCCAGGCTAACTCTACTAAAGGAAGAGGCTGTCTATGCGACAACGTAACGGCGGATTGAAATGCTTGAATTGCCTCATCATATTTTTTTAATCCAGCTAAGTTTAATGCTAATCCTCTATATCCTGGGTAAGAATCAGGTTCTAATTCGAGAGCTCTTTTACTTGCATTAATACCTTCTTCAAATTTGCCTGCATTCATATACATGATGGATAATATATGATGCGATATTGGTACTAATGGCTCTAATTCTTCTGCTGCTTTTATGGTTATAGTAATTGCTTCGTCATATTTCCTTTCCACCATTGTCAGGTAGTAACCATACCAATAATAGGCAGATGCATAATTGGGATTATAGATAAATGCTTTCTGAAATAGCTTTTTAGCAGATTCCCAATCCCAATCATAAAAACAGTTAATAAAGGCCAGAGCTGTATAAGCTTCAGTTAAAGAGGAGTTCAAGTTAATTGCTTTATTAGCAAATTCCCTAGCCTTGGGCATTGCATCTTGCGTTGGAATGATACAATACAAAGCAAGTATACAATAGGCATCTGCTATACCAGTGAAGGCAACTGTTAATTCAGGATCTTTCTCTAATGCTAATTGAAAATACTCCAGGCTTTTAATAATGCCAGTACCCCGTTTGTTAAAATAAAATCTTCCTTTTAAATAAAGATCATACGCTTCTTTATTTTCGGTCGGTATCTTGATAATATTAGCTTTTTCTTCATCAAGTAAAGTAATTTTTAATTCTTCAGTTATTGCAAAAGCTATTTCATCCTGTATAGCAAATAGATCATCCATTTTTCGATCATATTTCTCAGACCACAAGTGATAGCCATCTTCTGCATTGATCAGTTGGGCTGTTACCCGCAATTTCTCACCTTGTTTTCTTACGCTGCCTTCTAATATTGTATTTACATTTAATTGTTTGCCTATTTCCCTGATATCAATATTTTTCCCTTTGAAGTAAAATGAAGATGTTCTACCTGTAACTTTTAATGATTTTACATGAGTTAAAGAATTTAATATTTCCTCAGTAATTCCATCACTGAAATATTCCTGTTCCGGATCATTGCTCATATTAACAAAAGGTAATACCGCAATACTTTTACTATCTGCATTTACTGGAGATTTTATTTCTGAAAACTTATCCCCGATATAATTTTTCTCAGACTGATCTGATGGGATATCAAGTAGATCGGTTTCAACATTTACTTCATATATTTTAATCGGGTTCTTTACATTTTTCAATAATTCCTCTTTCAAAAAAACTGTTGAAATCCCTTTCTTATTTGATACATTATTATATACAGTTTCTGAGATACATATACTACCGGATTTAGCTTGTGATTGTAGACGGGAAGCAATGTTTACCCCATCACCAAAAATGTCGTCATTTTCAATAATGACATCTCCAAGATGTATTCCGATACGGAGATCTAATTCAGGTATGTTCTTACTTAAATTAAGGATAGTACCTGCACATAGAACTGCATCAGTTGCATTTGAAAAAATGGTTAAAATTCCATCTCCAATTTCTTTGATTTGGCGCCCATTAAATTTTTTGATATTTGGGTGATGAATTTCCCGGTTCTTTTTCAACACTTCGAACGCAATGTCTTCATCCTTACCCATAAGAGCAGTATATCCAACAATATCGGAAAACATTATAGCGGCCAGTTGTCGGTTTTGTTTCAAAAGTTTTAATGGTTTACTATAGTAAGTTAAGAAATTGATCGGGCTTATATACAGGTTTTGTCTTAAAAAATTTATAATTGAAATAAAAAAAACCGGCAAACTGCCGGTTTTTTATTCTGATTTTAAATTTATTTTAGATCTATGCTACTGCTTTTTTTACCAATTCAGCTGCTTCGCTCAATAAAATAGCCGATTGAACTTTTAATCCGCTTTCGTCAATTAATTTCTTGGCTTCTATTGCATTGGTTCCCTGTAGGCGAACAATAATTGGTATCTGAATATTACCCAGATTTTTATAAGCATCAATTACTCCTTGTGCCACACGGTCGCAGCGAACAATACCACCAAATATATTTATCAGGATCGCCTTAACAGCCGGATCTTTTAAAATGATCTTGAAGCCAGCTTCAACAGTTTGGGCATTAGCACTACCACCTACATCAAGGAAGTTAGCCGGTTCGCCACCACTTAATTTAATCATATCCATAGTTGCCATGGCTAAACCTGCACCATTAACCATACATCCAACATTTCCGTCAAGCTTTACAAAATTCAAATTGAATTGGCCGGCTTCTACTTCTGTAGGATCTTCTTCTGTTACATCTCTCAATGAAGCAAGATCCGGGTGGCGCATCAATGAATTCTCGTCTAGTCCCATTTTACAGTCTACAGCTATGATCTTATCATCAGCAGCTTTAAATAGTGGGTTGATCTCCAGCATTGAGCAATCTAAGCCGATATAGGCTTTATATAAATTGGTTACAAATTTTGTACAATTCTTAAATGCTTCACCAGTAAGGCCGAGGTTAAAAGCGATCTTTCTTGCCTGGAAGGCTAACAATCCTCCTGATGGGTGGATCCACTCTTTAAAGATCTTGTTGGGTGTATTATGTGCAACATCTTCAATATTCATTCCTCCTTCTGTGCTGTACATGATCACATTCTGACCTTTTGTACGGTCTAATAAAATGGATAGATAAAATTCTTTTCTTTCACTTGGTCCATCATAATACATATCCTGTGCCACTAATACTTTATTAACAACTTTACCAGCAGGTCCGGTTTGAATAGTCACTAATGTGCCACCCAGGATCTGGTTAGCAAAGCTGCTGATATCTTCTAAACTTTTACCAACTTTTACACCATTAATGCCTGTTTCTTTTACAGTTCCTTTTCCTCTTCCACCTGCATGTATCTGTGCTTTGATAACAGCAAAGCTGCTGCCAGATTCACTTTTAATATGCCGGTAAGCTTCTTCTGCTTCGTGTACAGTGCTGCATGCAAAGCCTTCTTGTACGGGAACGTTGTACTTTTTTAATAATTCTTTAGCCTGGTATTCATGGAGATTCATGCTATTAAAATTTGCTGCGAAGATAAGGATATGAATAGTGAATGAAGTAAAGTGACAGAGTTTTTTCAGGATACATTATCTTACATCAATGCTTCGTTTGGTAATCTTTATTTGTATATTTTTTATTTCCTGCCATTCATCTCATAAAATGAATTGGGTACAGTCAAGCTCATCATTAACAGGAAGTAAATTTTACAAAATGGCTTCTGCGATGCGATGGGAAGCAAGGGACTCATTTGTTGTTCGGGAAATTCTATCTGGCAATGTACCTGATTTTCTCAGGAGATTTGTACCTGTACATACCAGTATCATTGATTCTACATCAGGTAAATTGATAAAAGCAACATTTTATGTCTCTCCTGATTATCTTTCTGTTGGAAATAATAATGATTGGGCAAGGATTAATATTTCTCCAATGGCAGCCCAACGAATTGCAGACAGCTTTCATTGTTTCTTACCAACAAGGGAAATGGTAGATATTATATATGAGGCAGCCAAAGTTAAATTAGAACCAGTACCCATGTATGCATTCAGAGATAGTACACCTACTATGTGGCAACATCATTTAATTATTGAAGGACAACGAAAAAGTAAAAAAGGGTTGATTGCAGGAATAAAAAAGGATATTGTTATCAGCGGTAAACTTTCCCGGGAAAAGAAGAATGATCGAGTTGCTATATATGGTTGGCATATGCCGGACGGGAAACCTATTCAGCCTTTATATACAGGGCATATAAACTGGTGGGTTGATTATAGCCAGGGAATAAGATTGATCTATCGTAAAATAAAAATTGATGGCAAATGGATGGATTATATTGATGTAATGAGGCATCCCGTTCTTCAAAAACTTATATGCGATGAAGAATTTTGCGATTTTTATCATTATAAGTATTAATCTTTTCTGCAATGCTTTTGAATAAGCTGAATTCAATTTTATTATTAACAAATTTGATTCTGAAGTTTAACTTTGCGGGATTAACTTGCAACGATTTTTAAAGTGAGTAAAGTTTAATAAAATTCCCGTCTGAGAAAATTATCTACATACCTACTGTTTAGTGTTTTATTTTTAAGTGCTTATGTAAGTAAGGCGCAGGAAGTGATTATTCAAAATGTAGGTAATAAAATAAGGCAGGTTGGTGGAGCTGGCAGAGTTGGTTCCGGGGGGACAGATAGTTTGAGGATAAGGAATAAAAATGAAGATTCTATTACGATCAGTTTCCGCTATCTTGATTCTACGGGTACTTATAAACTCGATTCATCTGTTTCTGATTTTACCCGACGGTTTCCAATACCTGCAGATTATATTTATTTGGGGAATACAGGGAATGCAGCGAAATCAGTATTGTTCTCACCTCAATTTAATGCGGGGTTTAATCCCGGCTTCAAAGCCTTTGACATATATACCTGGAAATTAGATAAGGCAAGATTTTTTAACACCACCAGGCCTTATTCAGAATTAAATTATCAGTTGGCCAGCAGGGCAGAGCAGATCATTGAAATATTGCATACGCAAAATCTAAAACCGAATTGGAATGTCTTATTTCAATACCGGTTGATCAGTGCACCCGGGTTCTTTAAGAATCAGAAAACAAATCATAATAATTATTTACTCAGTTCATTATATCAATCAAAAAATAAAAGGTATAAGAACTATGTGGTATTGTTAGGGAATAAATTACAATCATCAGAAAATGGAGGAATAATAGACACAGTCGATTATTTGAATAATCCGAACTCCGCTTATGATGATCGTTTCAATATACCTACAAAGCTTGGCGGGGATGAAGGGTTTACTTCCAATTTCTTTTCAACAAAAATTACTACCGGTAATAAATACAGTTTATTTACTGCTGTGATACGTCAGCAATATGATTTTGGCAGGAAAGATTCAGTGGTAACTGATTCAACAGTTATTCCATTGTTTTATCCAAGGCTTCGGTTTGAGCATACATTCAAGTTGGAGCAGAATAAATACATATACCAGGATTACATAGGTGATTCTGTGTATTATCAAACGTACTATGATACATTATTGCGTAAGTCCAGGGATACTTTTATTTTGAGAGAAAGATGGCAGATCATCAGTAATGATTTTTCTATTTATCAATTTCCGGATGCAAAAAATTTACGTCAGTTTATAAAAGCAGGACTTACTATACAAAACTTCAGTGGTGAATTCCCGGCTTCAAAAAAATCTTTTTATAATGTTTTCGGTCATGCCGAATATAGAAATCAAACCCGTAATCAACAATGGGATATTGAGGCAAACGGCAACTTATACTTTACCGGACTAAATTCAGGAGATTTTGATGCTGCGATCAGTCTTCAGCGTCAATTAGGAAATAAAATAGGCTACTTTAAAGTTGGGTTTGAAAATACAAACCGAACTCCTTATTTCTTTTTTGATAACAGAAGTAGTTTCTATTTACAGAAAACAGTTACAGATTTTAAAAAGGAAAATAACACTCATTTATTTGCTTCTTATTTTCTTCCTTCATTTAAATTCAGGCTTACCGGTCATTATTATTTATTGACAAATTACACTTACCTGAAAAATTATTACCAGCTGCAGCAGGAGAGTACTTTGTTCAATGTGCTGCAGGTAGCCATTGAAAAAACATTCAGGATCGGTAAACATTGGAACTGGCATGCTGATGTTTATTTTCAACAGCCCGTAGGAAGTGCTCCTATTAATGTTCCGGTTATATTTACCCGCAACCGAATTGCATATGAAGGAAACTTAGGATTTAAAAATCTTGATATAGCATTAGGTGCAGAGGTGAAGTACCGGTCTCCTTATAAAGCAGATGGTTATTCTCCGGTTCTCGGTCAATTTTTTTATCAGGATAGTGTTACTATAGATAATCAGCTGCCGGATATTGCAGCATATGTGCATTTCAGGATTAAGCCATTCAAAGCATTTGTAAGAGCAGAAAATCTAAATACTGCAAGGGCTGCTAATGGTTTTGGATTTACAAGGAATAATCTTACAGCCCCTGGTTATGCATTACCCGGTTTACAGATCAGGATCGGTATTTATTGGAATTTTGTTAATTGATT
>JAHEMN010000031.1 GCA_024643645.1 Chitinophagaceae bacterium
AAGCGGAGAGTGAGGGATTCGAACCCCCGGACCTGTTACAGTCAACAGTTTTCAAGACTGCCGCAATCGACCACTCTGCCAACTCTCCGGCGCAAATGTAAGGGCTAAGTCATTTCAACCCAAACTTTTAGTGAGACACCTCAAGGTTTTTTTTCTTTTTAAATATTAGTAAGTTCTTTTTTAGGGAAATCTATTTTTATAGAACCCAATTGGCAGATAAAAAATTCTGAAATCATTTATGATTTTAATAAATGGCTAAATAAAAAATGTGAAGGGTAATTATTTAACTTTATGGTTTCCCTTACCTTTGAACACTTAAAAATGAAATATGAAGAAATATTTACTGATTTTAGTTTGTATTATATCTGTATGTAATATTAGCAGTTTTGGACAAGCAACAGATATTGATCCTGCTAGTATTAAAAATGGGGTAAAAGTTCGCAATAATAAGGGGGAATATTATGGTATTATAAATCCTTCAAAAGATATTAATAATGAATATATTATAACTGGAACTACAATTGCTTCATTTAGTGTATCTAATAAAGCAGATGGTTCAAGTAATAGCTTTAAACATACTCAAAGGGTTGTTTTGAATCTGGTAACAGCTAATAAGAATGATAAGCTTGAATTGGTATTCTATGCTGGAGCAGATGAAATGCCGTATACTGTAAACCAGGTAAAAGAACTTATTAGTGCATATTATCCAATAAGTATGTATGAAAGTATCAAGCAAAAATTAGATGAATCGTTGAGTTCAAAAAAGAAAGTGATCCTAAAAGTAGAAATGAAAACAGATGGCTATCGGGAAGCACAATTGATTTTCTGACAGTCATTAAATAAATAGCTAAATCCTTCAATTAATTATTGAAGGATTTTTTTTGACATTTACAAGTGAATAATAATATTAAATGTATTTTCATAGGCCTTATTAATACTTTATTTAAACTGGTTTAGTGAAACAACTTGGTGCTCTTAATAAATACTTTTGGAAGTATCGTTTTCGTCTTGGCATTGGTATTGTCTTCATTTTTTTATCCAACTATTTCAACGTCCTTTCCCCACAGGTTACCGGCTTTGTAATTGACTTTGTACAAAGATCATTACAACTTCCAGGATATAAATCACCAGAAAAGCAACCGGAGTATGATAAGCTTGTTCAACAATTTATTGACCAGGTACAGGGAATAAATTCTGTTGGCCAGGTGGTGGCATTATGTGGTATTACCATTCTTATTTTGGCTTTACTAAGAGGTTTCTTTTTGTTTTTGATGCGGCAGACAATTATTGTAATGAGCCGCCATATTGAGTTTGATCAGAAAAATGAGATCTACCATCACTATCAGCAATTGGATACTGCATTTTATAAGCAAAATAGTACGGGTGATCTGATGAACAGGATCACAGAAGATGTAAGCAGGGTAAGGATGTTTACCGGGCCGGCAATAATGTACCTGGCGAATCTGGTTGCTATTATTTCTTTAAGTGTATTTTTTATGCTGAAAAGAGATGCTGAGTTAACCTTTTATGTGTTGGCACCATTACCGATCCTTGCCATTACTATTTATTTTGTAAACAATACTATTAATAAGAAAAGTGAAAAAATTCAGGAAGCTTTATCAGACCTGACAACCAATGCGCAGGAATCTTATTCCGGAATAAGGGTTATAAAGTCTTTTGTTCAGGAAAAAGCGATGCTGGGATTTTTTACAAAAAATAGTGAAACGTATAAAAAAAATGCAATAGGACTTGCCAAAGTAGAAGCTATCTATTTCCCATCAATAACATTACTTATTGGTATCAGCACTTTGCTTACTATTATGATCGGTGGCTTATATTATATCAAGGGAGGCCATAATATAGGAATCAATACAATTGTTGAGTTTGTAATGTATATCAATATGCTTACGTTTCCGGTAAGTGCAATAGGATTAACGGCAAGTATGATACAACGGGCTGCAGCTTCTCAAAAAAGGATCAATGAGTTTTTAAAGACAGAGCCTTCGATCGAAGATAATGCAGGAACTGCTCCAATTATTTTGAATGGTAATATCCTTTTTGAAAATGTAAACTTCACATATCCACATACAGGTATACAGGCATTACGAAATTTTAATTTGAAAATTAATAGTGGTGAAAAAATTGCCATTATAGGTAAAACAGGTAGTGGTAAATCAACCATCGGGCAATTATTATTGAGAATGTACGATGTTAGTTCCGGCAGAATATTATTGGATGGAAAGGATATCAGGGAATTCAAATTGTCTGATCTGAGGCAACAAATAAGTTATGTACCGCAGGATATATTTTTATTTTCTGAAACGGTGGCAAATAATATTGGTTTTGGAATGGATAGTGAAACCAGGATCGCTGTAGAGAAAGCTGCAAGCCAGGCAAGTGTAGAAAAAGAAATAGCTGGTTTTTCGAAGCAATATGAAACAATGGTAGGAGAAAGAGGAGTAACCTTAAGCGGAGGTCAGAAGCAACGAATTTCTATTGCAAGAGCATTGATCAAAGATCCAAATCTTATCATTTTCGATGATTGCCTGAGTGCTGTAGATGCAAGAACAGAACAAGAGATCATTGGTAACCTGAATCAATATTTATCTAATAAAACAGCCATCATTATTACACATCGTATCTTTTCACTTTTCAATTTCGATAAGATTGTTGTATTAGATGATGGAATGATAATAGAAGAAGGTACACATCAGCATTTAATTGATAAAAAAGGGCATTATGCTAAATTGTTTGCCCGCCAACAGGAACAAGAACAAAAAACACAGGTTTAAACATTGTTACTACTCAGTTTGGCTGTTTAAAAAACATCTCTATATTTGTGCCTTCCAAATTGGAGAATATATTAATATTAACTGCTAAAAATTTAAACTGTGGCGTACGAGAATAATAATGACAAGAAAATGGAGAGTATTTACAGCAAACGCATCCGTGCTGGTAAAAGAAGAACTTATTTCTTTGATGTAAGGGCAACCCGTGGTAATGATTATTATCTTACCATAACTGAAAGCCGTAAAAGGTTTGATGATAATGGGTATGACAGACATAAAATTTTTCTGTACAAGGAAGATTTTAATAAATTCATTAAAGCACTGGGTGAGTCTATTGATTATGTAAAGACCGATCTGATGCCTGATTTTGATTTTGATGCTTTCAATCACGATGAGAACCAGGATGATAATTATAACGGATCAACTAATAACGAATCTGCTGATATAGTAGATATAAAAGTAGATGCAGAAGAAAAAAAGGACGCTGAAACTACTGAAGAGCCGGCACCAGTTCAGGTTTCTGCAATTCCCCCCCCTCCTGATTCGGAAGAAGCAGATAAATGGTAATCGTAATTTAACTATAGAAATAACTTAAAAGACCTGATTTTACAGGTCTTTTTTTATATCTGATAAATAATGTATATGTTGGCTTTCATCCGCTATTGGAGGCAATTCTGTACACAACTGATTGGTTACTAATTTAAGATGTACATATTATTTTCACATTTTTTTTACGTATTTGTAAAAAAAAGTTATCTTTCAGGCCAAATTCTGGACTTTACCCCAGATTGATAGTAATCAATCATTTAAAAAAATTATTATGCAACCAAACTTTACGCTTAAAAGAGGTTTACATTTTTTTAAGTTGTCTTTTATGTTTCTGACATTATTTTGGTTTTCCCAAAATCAAATTAATGCTCAAACACTTACTACTGAAAGTGGTACAGGATATACGGCAACAAACTCTAGAGGAAATGTAAACTCTCAAGTCTCATTTATTATCGAAAACACAAATGCATTTCCTGTAGTACTTAATCAGGTAGATAGTTATTTTGATCCGGGTGTCATTGGCGGGTCAGTTACTGGATCTGCAATTACATTATGGTATTCTTCTACATCCTTGTCTGGACCAATGACGACAACGGGGCCAACTTGGCAAATAGCTGGTTCTGGTACACTTGGTACAGTTTCAGCAGCTGGTTATTACACAGCTATTTCTGGAATGTCTTTTAGTATACCTGCTTCTACTACTTACAGGTTTGCATTTCAATCATCATTAGGAATTTCTTATAGTAATCCTGGTGCGACTCCTAATACTTTTACTAGTGGGGGTGTTTCATTAAAGGTTGGAGATTTTCAAATTTCTGGTGTTAACATTGGATATGCTGGAGATTTTCCTGGCCCAGCCACACAGTTTAATCCCAGATTTTTTACTGGTAGAGTTGTTTTAACTCCAGTGACTACTGCATGTTCAGGAACACCTGCTCCAGGGAATACGATTTCATCCGTTACAACTGTTTGCCCAGCTATCAACTTTAATTTGTCATTACAAAATGCTACTGCTGGTACCGGTGTAACATATCAGTGGCAGACAGGAACTTCAGCAACTGGTCCTTGGACAAATGCAGGACCTAATGCTCCTTCTTGGTCAACCACTCAAGCAGCTGCCACATGGTATCGTTGTCAGGTTACTTGTTCTGGAAATACGGGTACTTCAACACCGGTACAAGTTGCATTAACACCTCCATCAGGTTGTTATTGTGCTGCAGGAGCAACAAGTACTTCATTTGAAAAAATTGCAAGAGTTCAATTTAATACTATAGATAATTCTTCAACTGCAACAGGAGGATATGAGAATTTCACAACTATATCAACTGATGTTATTAAAGGTCAGACATTGCCAATCACAGTAACAAGTTCTGATACTTATACTGGTGATAAGGTTTTTGTATGGATTGACTTTAACCAAAATGGTAGTTTTACTGATCCAGGTGAAGCAGTTTACGCAGCACCATCAAATTCAGCAGGTCCATTTACTGGTAATGTAACTATTCCTGCCGGTGCATTAACCGGTTCTACAAGAATGAGGATTCGTATAGCTGATCAGGTTTTTGGTACACAAAACAATACACCTTGCGGTAATACAACTTATGGGCAAGTAGAAGATTATACAGTAAATGTTATTCCTTGTACTCCATTATCATTTACATCAAATCCAACTAATGCTTCAACAGTTTGTGGTGGTAATGCTACCTTCTCTGCTACTGTAACAGGAAGTGCTCCATCATATGTATGGGAGTATAGAGCAAATGGTGCTGCTCCATGGCAGTTTGTTCCAAATACAGCTCCATTTAGCGGAATAAATACAAACACCTTAACTATAACAGAAGTAACACAAAATTATAGTGGTTACCAGTTCCGTTTAGTGGTACAAGGTGCCTGTACAGCAACTGATTTCTCAGGTACTGCAACACTTACTGTTAATTCAATTGTAGCGGTTGTAAATCCTAGCTCAGCTACAATTTGTGTGGGTGCTATTCAGCAATTATCCTTGACAAATTCTATTTCAGATCCGGTAACTGTTTCTTTCACAAATAACACTCCACTTGCAATTCCTGATGCTACACCTGCCGGTGTTTATAGCACAATTGCTGTAGCAGGTATTCCTGCTGGTTCTATAATCACTAATATGAGTGTTAAGTTGAATGCTACGCATACTTTTGTAGGTGATTTAGAAATTAACCTGATCGGGCCAAATAATGTAAGCCTGAACCTTATTGGTGAATTAGATAATGGAACAGGAAGTAATGGTTCTGATAACTTCGTAAATACAGTAGTAAGTTCTTCAAGTGTTACTCCTATGAGCGGTGCACCTGCTCCACGTACAGGAACTTTTGCCGCAGATAGATTACAAGGTTATGGTCCTTCTGGAAATTACCAAACGTCAGCAAATGGAATGCCTTGGTCTGCGATACAAACAATTATGAATGGTAACTGGCAATTAGGTTTATCAGACTGGTATAATTTTGATACAGGTACATTACAAGACTGGACACTTACCATTACTTATAAAGCACCTGTATTTGCACAAGGTACATGGACTGGCCCTGCCGGTACAATGTTCACTAATGCAGCTGCTACAACACCATATACTGGTACACCAGCAACAACGATTTATGTTAAACCAACGGCTACTGGTGTTAATAATTATAATGTAAGCTTCATGACAGCCACTCCATGTACTTCGGCAACAACAACAGTTCCGGTAACAGTACATAGTGCGGTAACTGGTCTTACATCAAGCCCAGCAAGCAGATCCGTTTGTTTAGGTGGTAATACAACATACACAGCAAGCACTACAGGTGGAACTCCTGTTAACTATCAGTGGCAGTTGAGTACAGATGGTGGAGTTACCTGGTCAAATATCAGTGGTGAAACATCTGCAACATTAGCTGTAAATGGTGTTACAAACGCTATGAACGGTAATCGTTACAGGGTAACGACTACAGGTAATGTTTGTGGAACATATAATTCTGCTGCATCTACATTAGCGGTTTGGGCACTTCCAGTTGCTACTCTTACAGCACCGGATCTAGCATTAACTCCTCCTCAAACAACAGTTGTTACTGGTAGCAGTACTCCTGCTGCAGCAAGTGCTGGTTGGGCATGGACATTGAATGGTTCAGCTATTTCCGGAACTTCGAATACACAGAACGTAAGTATCGATTTGATTGGTTCTTACCAGGCAACTGTTACTGATATTAATGGCTGTAAGAATAAGTCTAACATATTAGTAATAGGATCTGAGTCTTCTGATCGTTTGTGGATCTATCCAAATCCAACTAATGGAGCCTTCCAGGTTAGATTGTATTATGATAGTGATGTTACAGAAAGAAGAATAGTGACAATCTATAATGCAATTGGACAAGCAATTACCAGCAAGCACTTTACATTGGCTGATAATACTGCTCCTTATCTGAGAATGGACTTTGATCTGACGAATATGCAAGCTGGTACCTATGTGGTAAAAGTTGCACAAGAGTATTCAGGTAAAGTAGTTTCAGGATTAGTGATCGTACAATAATCACATTTCAATATAACTTCAAAGCCCTTCGTTAATTCGAAGGGCTTTTTTTATGATTACTATTTCGATCCTGATAGATATTAGTAGGAATAGAAATAAATAATATTTCTATTCCTTACAATTGGAGTAATTTTTAATAAATAAGTTAGGATAAAAGAATGAAAATGATTTATCTATGAGATCACTTTTTCATTTCCTTCCAGATATTGATAAGCCCGTTTGTTGATGCATCATGAGAAGTTACAGGTTCGTCAGATTCCAATTCGGGTAATATTTTATTAGCCAGTTGCTTGCCCAATTCAACACCCCATTGATCAAAGCTGTAAATATTCCAGATGATGCCTTGTGTAAATATCTTATGTTCATATAAGGCAATAAGTTCTCCTAAGGAGTAGGGAGTTACTTCTTTAAGCAGAATTGAATTTGTAGGTCTGTTGCCACTAAAGATCTTAAAAGGTAACAATCTAACGATCTCTTCAGTAGATAATCCTTGATTGATCAATTCATTTTCAACTTCTGACTCGTTTTTACCATTCATTAAAGCTTCTGTCTGTGCAAAGAAATTACTCATTAATTTCTCGTGGTGATCACCAATAGGGTTGTGGCTAATGGATGGAGCAATAAAATCACATGGTATTAAAGGCGTACCCTGGTGAATTAATTGATAGAAAGCATGCTGTCCATTAGTGCCGGGTTCGCCCCAAATAATGGGGCCGGTAGCATAATCTACCTTTTCGCCATTTCTATCAACCGATTTACCATTACTTTCCATATTTCCCTGCTGGAAATAAGCGGCAAACCGGTGCAAATATTGATCGTAAGGAAGGATTGCTTCTGTCTGGCATCCAAAGAAGTTGGTATACCATATACCGATCATAGCCATTAATACCGGTATATTTCTTTCAAATGACTTTGAACTGAAATGTATATCAGCATTATAAGCACCTTTTAATAATTGTTCAAAATTCTTAAAACCAATTGTCAAAGAAATGGACATGCCCACTGCACTCCACAGTGAGTAGCGACCGCCCACCCAGTCCCAGAATCCGAAAATATTTTTTTTATCGATACCGAATTTTACTACTGCTGTTTCATTTGTAGAGAGTGCAATAAAATGTTTTGCAATATGTTTTTCACTTTTTGCTTTTTTAAGAAACCACTCTCTGGCCGTGTGGGCATTGGTCATGGTTTCTTGCGTAGTAAAAGTTTTAGAAGCAATAAGAAACAGTGTCTGATCTGCTTTTACTTTTTTTAAGGTCTCCGCAATATGAGTGCCATCTACATTTGAAACGAAGAATGTTTCGATGCCTTCCTGCCAATAAGGCTTTAGTGCTTCTGTAACCATTAATGGCCCAAGGTCACTACCACCAATACCGATATTAACGATGTATCTGATCTTTTTATCTGTATATCCTTTATGTTTTCCGGTATGTACTTGTTTCGTGAAGTTTTTCATTTTTTGTAATACCTTTTTCACATCAGGCATTACATCTATTCCTTCTGCATAAACAGGATTATCAGAAAAATTTCTTAATGCAACATGTAGCACTGCTCTTTTTTCAGTTCCATTGATGAGGTCACCATTAAACATTGCTTTGATCGCATCACCTAATTTACATTCCTTAGCTAGTTGTAATAAAAGCTTAATTGTTTCTTCTGTAATAATGTTTTTGGAATAATCCACTACTATTTCATCCAGGCACATAGAGAACTTTTTGAAACGTTCCGGATCGTTCTTAAATAATTCCCGCATATGTTTCTTCTTCATCACAGCAGCATGTTGCTTAAGCTGGCTCCATGCGGGAGTAGTAGTAGGATTTATTGTTGGTAGCATATCGTTAAAGTTACTTCAGTTCATTGAAGACATCTATAGTTTTATTGACCATTTCTGTATTAATATCAAGATGTAAAACCAATCTTACCCGGTTAGGTGCAATAGCATATCCTAAAATATTTTCAAGTTTCAGTTTTGAAACCAGTTCAGGTGCTGTTATAGAATCATTTAATTCAAAAATGATAATATTTGTTTCAACAGGTAATACCATTTTTACAAATTCTTTTTTAGTAATGGTTTCTGCAATTTTTTTTGCATTAACATGGTCTTCCTGTAAACGATCTATATTATTTTCTAAAGCATAAATACCGGCAGCAGCAATAAAGCCAGCCTGTCTCATTCCTCCACCAAAAGCTTTTCTTACTCTTCTTGCTTTTTTAATGAAATCCTTTTTACCAATCAAGAGGCTACCAACAGGACATCCAAGGCTTTTGCTAAGGCAAACAGAAATACTATCAAATGCTTCTCCATATTGTTTAGCTGTTTCATTTTTAGCTACAAGGGCATTCCATAATCTGGCTCCATCCAAATGGAAACCAAGACCATTCTCTTTACATAATGTTTGAAGTTTTATTATTTCATTAAAATCATAACAACTTCCGCCACCTCTGTTGGAAGTATTTTCCAATGAAACTAAACTGGTATGTGCTCTATGTACATCATCCGGGTTTATAGCAGCTTTTACTTGCTCAACGTTTATTCTGCCGGTATTACCA
This sequence comes from Chitinophagaceae bacterium, assembly GCA_024643645.1. GTDB lineage: Bacteria > Bacteroidota > Bacteroidia > Chitinophagales > Chitinophagaceae > JJ008. Next base: position 9,424 of record JAHEMN010000031.1, read on the forward strand.
TGTAAAAGTTTTACAGATGCGCCTGAATTGAAAGCGATTCCCCCACCTTCATATTGGTAGATGTGTGAGCTTTCGTCACATATCACTTCATCTCCTGGTTGTGTATGGCATTTAATAGCTATTTGGTTTGTCATAGTACCTGAAGGGCAAAATAGTGCAGCCTCCATTCCAAACATTGAAGCTGTCAAATTTTCTAATTCATTGATAGATGGGTCCTCGCCAAACACATCATCGCCAACTTTCGCCTTCATCATTGCTTCCATCATACCCGGTGTGGGTTTAGTAACAGTATCTGATCTGAAATCTATAATCATCTGTAATATTTTCTTGCAATATAATCAGTTCGCCCCTTAAATCAGGTATTTGGCGAAATGCAAATATCAGATTTGGAGGTATTTAGTAATTTGGCATCCAAATGAAAGAGCCAACCATCTTTGCACTTATTGCATTAATAACAGTTTGTCTCCTGATGGCTTTTGCAGGGTTATTTCTGTTGGCCAGGTTCAGTACATTATTTAAAAATACGATCCGAAATGAGCTATTACGTAAAAATGTGGCTGCTTGGCTGATCATCTTTTGCATCAGTTCTGCTATGCTTCCAATGGGAGGAGGTTTTTTTTATTTACTCGGGAAGTTTGGCTGGCTTCATTTTATACTTGCACATTTAGCTTCTATAACGGTAACCACAATAGTAGTTTATAATATTACCCGATCTGTGGCTGAAAGCCCTACTTTAAAAAGGCTGTCATTTGTTAAACATATGTCTCTAATCTTATTTTCCTTAATAATTACTACAGTGATAGTTAATATACCTTTCAGTTATTATATATATGAAGGTCAGGTACAATATCTTAAATATGCAGTGATCAACAGTATATATCTGGGAGCAGCAACAGGATTAGTTTATGCTGTGATAAGTTATCTTGATATTGAAAGAAAAAGAAAATTTCATGAGAAAGAACTGGAGCTAAGCCGAATGCGGGAGTTAAAATCAAAGGCTGAGTTAGATGCATTGCAATCAAAAGTTAATCCGCATTTTTTATATAACGCATTGAATTCAATAGCAGATCTTTCGATTACTGACGGGAAAAAAGGTAGGAGGATGACAATTGCATTAGCAGATCTTTTCAGGTATAGTATTAATTATAATAACAGTAATTATTCAACGATTAGAGATGAAATAGAAATGACCGAAGTATATCTACAGATCGAAAAAATAAGATTTGAGGATAAATTGAATTATTCTTTACAGGTTGAAGAAGGGTTGGACCATTTTTTAGTACCAAGGTTTCTATTACAACCATTGGTAGAGAATGCAGTAAAACATGGATTAAAAGCTACTGGTCAGATGACTGATATTAAATTGATTGTAGGAAAAAATAGTGCAGGGTTAAAGATTGAGATATTTGATACTGGACCTTCTTTTCCTGATGAATTGAACCCGGGTTATGGTGTAAAAAGTGTTTATGATAAGATGGATCTTTTATTCCACGATCATTATGAAATACATTTTACCAATTCACCGGAAAAGAAAGTTTCAATATTTATTAATAAACTGATAAAAGATGAGTCAGTTATTTAAAGCAATAGTTATAGATGATGAACCTGCAGCAAGGCGTTTAATGAAAAGCCTTCTCCAGGATTTTAGTGATATAATTGAAGTGATCGGTGAAGCTGGTAATGGGAAAGATGCGATTGCAATAGTTAATGAATTAAAACCAGATGTAATTTTTTTGGATATCCAAATGCCAGATCTCACCGGGTTTGAAGTAATTGATCGTTTAAAGCATAAGACCAATGTAATTTTTACCACTGCATATGAACAATATGCAATAAAAGCTTTTGAAACTTTTTCTATTGATTATTTACTGAAGCCAATAAAAGAGGAACGATTGGAACAGAGTATAAAAAAGCTCAAAGAATTTGGTAAGATTGAACACTCAATTGATATGAGTGGTCTGCAAGAACTTATTCGACAATACCAGGCTCCGCAAAAAGTAACAGCCTTGCCCATAAAAACGGGAGACAGAATTAACCTTATACGGTTTGAAAATATTTGTTTTTTAGAATCAAGTGATAAGTATGTTTATATTAATACTATTGACGGGCAGAAACACCTTACAGATCAATCTTTAACAGCACTGGAAGAAAAGTTACCAAGTGAATTTTACCGTATTCAGAAGTCCTATATAATTAATAAGGAAAGAATTAAGGAAATGCATCGTCATTTCAACAGCCGCTATTTATTTACCATGGATGATAAGTCAAATACCCGGCTAACTTCCGGGCGGACTTACCATGACGCAATAAAGGCCGAGTTTGGCCTTTGATTATCCCTTTTATATTCAAGTTTTTTTGTTTTTTCGGAATTTCTTTCTATTTAATTGAATGCTCCAATGTATTAAATATGCCATAGTGGCATTCTTCACCAATTATTACTGTTAGCGACCATTTATCTGAATTTGATACCATCTATCCCAAAAGATGGGAAAATGGTAACACAAAACTAGTGTCTGCGTCACACTCATGTAACGAATATGGCCGATTATCCCTAAAATAGGCCGCTTACTATAAAACAATGTACTTGGTAATGTAAAGTACCTACATTTGTCTTGTAATATTCAAAATAAGGTACAAAAACATAAAAACGACAACAATGAGAAAGATCTTAACCATGCTGGCAGTTGCTTTAACAACTATAAGCTTTACTAGTATTGCACAAACTGTAACCGGTAAAATTACCGGAACTGTAATTGATGGTAGTACAAAAACTATAGAAGCAGCTACTATTACGCTTTTAAATGCTACAGATTCAGCTGTAGTTAAATTAAGTGTAGCAGATAAAACAGGTAAGTATGAATTTGAAGGAATTCCTGAAGGAAAATACCTTGTAGCAATTTCAGCAATTGGACATACAAAAGGCTATTCTGAATTAGTTGAAATAAGTTCTACTAATAATTCAGTTAACCTGAAAACTATAGAGTTAGTTCCACAGGCTAAGTCGTTAAGTGCAGTGGTAATAACTACAAAGAAGCCTTTGATCGAGCAGAAAATTGACAGAATGGTTGTGAATGTTGATGCGGCCGTTACGAATGTTGGTACAAGTGCTTTAGAGGTTTTAGAAAAGTCGCCTGGAATTACTGTTGATAAAGACGGGAAAATAAGTTTAAAAGGAAAACCTGGTGTACAAGTATTTATTGATGGTCGTCCATCATATTTGAGTGGAGCTGACCTTGCAAACTATTTACAAAGTTTAAGCAGCAGTCAATTGGATCAAATTGAAATAATGACTAATCCCCCTGCAAAATATGAGGCTTCCGGTAACAGCGGTATCATAAATATTAAAACAAAGAAGACAAAGCAATTTGGATATAGTGGAAGTATCTCTTCAACAATTAGCCAGGCTAGATATACAAGGTTAAATGAGTCAGTTACTTTTAATTACAGAAAAAATAAAGTGAATGTATTCAGTTCACTTGGGTATAATAAAAGAAATAGTTACCAAAATCTGGATATTCAAAGAAAATTCATTGAAGCAGGTACAAAAGATATAAAATCACATTTTGATCAGGAATCAAGGATCAGAGAAACTGGTGAATCATTTTATGGAAAATTGGGAATGGATTATTCAATATCAAAGAAGACGACATTGGGGGTTGTATTAAATGGATTTTATAACCCGGGAATATTTTCTAACACAAGTGATGTATTGATATCTGATCCAAACAAGAACTTATTAAGCCAAACATTAGCTTCAACTTCAAATGACAAGAAATGGAAAAATTTCAGTACCAATTTAAATTTCAGACATGTATTTGATTCGACAGGGAAAGAACTGACAGCTGATGTAGATTACCTGGTATATAGCAGCAGAAATTCTCAGGATCTGATCAATGCTTATTATGATGATAAAGGAATACCAACTATGAAGGCAGATACACTTTTTGGTAATTTGCCGCAGGATATTAATATCATGACTGCTAAAATGGATTATTTACATCCATTAAAGAAAGGTGCAAAATTTGAAGCAGGAATAAAAACAAGTTTTGTAAAAACAGACAATAATGCGATTTACGATAGCTTGAATTATGGAGTAAGAGTAAGAGACATAGGAAGAAGTAATTATTTTATTTATGAAGAGAATGTAAATGCAGCTTATGTAAATTATAGTAAGCCGCTTAGTAAGAAAGTATTTGCACAATTCGGTTTAAGATTAGAAAATACAAATGCAAAAGGAAACCAGGTTACAACAGGTGAAGAGTTTAATAGAAATTACACACAGCTATTTCCAACTGCATACTTTCAGTATAAAGCAAATGAGAAAAATAATTTCGGTTTAAATTATGGACGCAGAATTAATCGTCCGGATTATGAAGATCTGAATCCATTTATTATGTTTCTTGATAAATATACTTTTCAGCAGGGAAATCCAAACTTAAGACCACAGTTTTCACATAATGTAGAATTAAGCCATACGTATAAAGGATTTTTAACTACTACTTTAAATTATACAAGAACCACGGATATAATCAATCAGGTGATTGAACAGAATGTTGATAAGAATGAGTCTTTTATAAAAAAGTCAAACATTGCAAAACAAAGACAATATGGTATAGCTATTAGTGCTGGCGGAGAAATAACAAAATGGTGGAGCGGTAATGTATATGTAAATGGATATAACAATTCATATGAAGGTATCATTAATGGAGACTTTGTAAAGATCAGTGCTACTACAGCTCAGTTCAATATTTCGAACCAGTTTAAGTTCGCTAAAACATGGGGTGCTGAATTAAGTGGATATGCAAATACCGGTGGTATAGAAGGTGTATTTCAGATCAGAGGATTTGGAATGATGAACCTGGGAATAAGTAAGCAAATACTTAAAGGAAAGGGTTCATTACGATTCAATGTGAGAGATGTACTTTATTCTCAAAAAATTAAGGGAAATATTAAGTATAGCAATGTAGATGCAGCATTCCAACAACAAAGAGATTCAAGACAATTCTCATTAGGGTTTAACTATCGTTTCAGCAAAGGAAAAGCTAACGGACAGAAAAGAAGAACTGGTGGAGCATCTGAAGAACAGAATAGAGTAAAATCAGGGAATTAAAATATTAGACCATTAACTATTAAACCAATTAGGAAGTTTTAAAAGAGTCCTGCTAAACAAGCAGGACTTTTTTATATTTGTCTTGAACCAAAACTTATTGTTATGCCATCCTTTGATATTGTAAGTAAAGTAGATGCCCAGTTATTAGCCAATGCTGTAAATGTTGTTACAAAAGAAATCACCAACAGGTTTGATTTTAAAGGCTCTCATGTAGTTATCGATCTAGATAAAAAAGAAAATCTAATAAAATTGGAAACTGATGATGATATGAAAATGCGACAGTTATTAGATGTGCTGATCAATAGGGCTCATAAGCAAGGGATAGCACCGGAAGCATTTGATGCAGCAAAGGAAGGTGCCCAGGTGGGTAAAGTGTGGAAGAAGATTGTGAAAGTAAGAAATGGACTGGTACAGGAAGATGCAAAAAAGATTGTAAAACTTATAAAAGATGCAGGTTTGAAGGTGCAAGCCTCCATTAATGATGATCTGGTAAGGGTAACTGGAAAAAAGAGAGATGATCTGCAAGAGGTGATTCAGCTTTGTACAAACAGTAACCTAGGAATTCCTTTACAATATGTGAATATGCGGGATTAATTATTGCATAAACCTGAATTTTAATCGTTTTTTTGTGCATAATGGAGTGGAAAAGAGGTGCATATCAAAAGGTATAAATATTTGGAAATCACTATTTCTATAAAGTATATTTGATATACAACTGCACGAAGTTTTAGAAATAAAATAAGTGCTGGAGAAACTGAAACCCCTCAAAAGGTGAAAGTAACTCTTGGGGAATCAGAAGCCCGTTAAACGGTAGAAGTATCTCCAGAAAGCATCGGGTAAGTAAACAAGAAGGCGCAAGCCGGAAAGATTGCTGACTTGGTGCTTTCATCTTTTAGGACCTTTTTAGTTCTAAATTATTGATTAATAAGATTTGGCTGTAATCCTTCTCCGGCCTATCTTTGCCGCCCAAAATAATCAATTAATCTGTACGGCAAAATCCGTGCAGCCTTCAAAATCATCAAGTTATGAAAAAAGGAATCCATCCCGATACATATCGGGTCGTAGTATTTAAAGACATGAGTAATGGCCATACTTTCTTAAGCCGTTCTACTGCAGCTTCAAAAGAAACTGTTCAATGGGAAGATGGCAATGAATATCCACTTATAAAGCTGGAGATTTCTAATACTTCACACCCGTTTTTTACCGGTAAGAATATGTTGGTAGATACAGCAGGTCGTATTGATAAGTTCAAGAAGAAATACGCAAAAAAGGCATAATAATATTAAATTGTGAAACTACTTGGATCCTGCTTAAAACAGGTGAAGAGTTTTGTTTTTCATGGCTATACTTTTGAACCTTCCGATTCTTCGGGAGGTTCTTTATTTTTACACAATTACATTTAATTATGGATAAGATCATTTTTACAGAAGAGTTTTGCCAGCCGGAAAATTTATATCCATTTACCTTAACCAGGCAATTGCAGGATATACGCATTGGTATACTAACCATAAGAGAAAAATGGGAGATGATGCTTGGATTGCCTTCTTACGATAAAAAAGAAGATGATTACAAGGATTTAAGCAGATCGGTTAATATCGATGAAGCAGCAAAAGATGGGACATGTTTGATGATTCATGGTAATGTATTACCTACTCTTAAGTTAGTGAAAGCAATTCACCGTTTAAAAGACGGAGAATTTATTGCAACTATGAATGGAACGGGTATCATATATCGGATTACTCAAAATGAAATAATCGACAGGTTTAAAATAAAAGCGGGAAGGGCAATTACTGTTAAACAAGAGATCAAGTCTATTCATTACCCATGGGATATCTTTCAGCAAAACGATTGGGCAATAAGGCAGGACTTTGATTTGATTACCCGAAAGAGAAAATCAGAAGCAATTTCAAAAACGAATAAGGTTTCAAAACCTTCTCAGGTATTTATAGAGAAGGGTGTTAAAATGGAGAACTGCATTATTAATGCTTCAACCGGACCTGTATATATCGGAAAGAATGCCGAAGTGATGGATGGAAGTATTATAAGAGGACCATTTGCCATGGGAGAAAATTCATGTTTAAAAATGGGGTCAAAAATATATGGTGCTACTACATTAGGTCCGGGTTGTGTTGGGGGTGGTGAAATAAAGAATTCTGTTTTATTTGGATATTCAAATAAAGCACATGATGGTTATCTTGGGGATTCCGTTATTGGGGAATGGTGTAATATTGGTGCAGGCACTACCAATTCTAATATAAAAAATAATGCCAGCGAAGTAAGGATATGGACACCAAAAGGAGAGAAGAGTATTGGTAAAAAATGTGGGGTATTGATGGGTGACCATAGCCGTACTTCTATTAATACATCTATAAATACAGGTACTGTAATTGGTGTTAGCTGTAATGTGTTTGGTATTGGGCTTACTCCAAAATATATTCCGAGTTTTTCATGGGGAAGTGAAGGTGTAAAAAGATACGAACTTGATAAGGTATTGTTGGATATTGAAAACTGGAAACAATTAAAGGGACATACAGTTTCCCAAGAAGAAAAAAGTATTTTGGAATTTATATACGGACACTATCAATAAGATCAGTAATAATAATTTTTTAACCATCACTCAAAAAATAATTAAATGAGAAAGCAAATAGCTGCTGCAAATTGGAAAATGAATTGTACGTTTCAGGAAGGTGAAAAACTAATGGATGGTATATTGAAGGCTGAAATAAAACTGGCTGATCATCAACTGGCAATATTTGCTGTCCCTTACCCTTATTTATTGATGACCAGAAGTGAAGTTGAAGAAGAAAAAAATTATTATGCTGCAGCACAAAATTGCCATCATAAAAAATCTGGAGCTTATACTGGAGAAGTTTCAGCTCAAATGCTTCATTCATTAAATATTTCATATTGTTTAGTAGGGCACAGCGAAAGAAGGGAATACAATGCCGAAACAAATGAAATGCTGGCGGAAAAGATTGATCTATGCTTAGAAAATTTTATTACACCAATTTTTTGTTGTGGGGAACCTTTGAATATCAGAGAAGCTGGTACACAAAATGAATATGTGGCTAAACAATTAGAAGAATCATTATTTCATTTGCCGGCAGACAAAATTAAAAGTATTATAATCGCTTACGAGCCAATCTGGGCTATTGGAACTGGAAAAACTGCATCAACTGAACAAGCACAGGAAATTCATCACTATTTACGTTCAGTGATAGCTGGTAAATATGGTAATGACATTGCAAACGAGATCCCAATACTATACGGGGGTAGTGTAAAAGCAAATAATGCAAAGGAGATTTTCGGTTGTGCAGATGTTGATGGCGGTTTAGTTGGTGGTGCATCTTTAGTAGCGAATGATTTTATTGAAATTATCAAAGCGTTGAAATAGAATTTTAAACTACTGACTTATTGCAGCACCTTATCATATTATAATTGCTCGTAAGAATCAGGCTCTTTTGAGTTTCCTGAATCTAAGAGTTATAATAAATGGGAAAGAGATATATCCGTTACTGAATACAAAGCCAGTTGTAATACCGGTTCATAATAATAATCCAAGAATTGTAATAACAGATGGCTACCATATTACCAGGCCTTTGAAATTAGTGTATAAAGATATACATACCTATTGCTTCAGAGTAGCATGTGCCATCAGTGATCAGCAGTTATTCTGGGGTTTTATTGTTTTAGCAGGGTTTTATTTGACAGGTTATGCAACAGGAATATTAATGTTAAAGATTTTCAGTTTTATACCATTGATCTATTTACTTGCTTTTTATTATCTCAATAGGAAGGATTTTATTAAAATTATTCCAGTTATAAGAAAAAACTCTAATCAGTAGCTGGTATTATGAGGAAAACTTATTTATCAAAATCATGTTTTGTTCTCTGTTCATGCTACGTTATTTTTAATGCCTGATGAAGCGAAAAAAGATTCTATGGTTATGCAGTTGGTATCCATCAAAAATGGACCCTTTTAATGGCGATTTTATACAGCGCCAGGCAATAGCCGCGGCAATATTTAATGATATACATGTTATTCATGTTACGTATGATTTCCCCGGAGAGATCACAACCCAAAAGGAAGATCTTGTGACAACAGATAATCTAACGGAACAAATCATTTATTTCAAAAAGGGCAAATCGGTTTCTTCAAAACTTACGGATCAATTGAGGTGGTTATCATTTTATAAAAGGGCTATAAGAAAATATATTATAACTGCAGGCAAACCTGACCTTGTTCATGTGCATATTCCTATTAAGGCAGGGATTTTGGGATTATGGATAAAAAGGGTATATAAAATACCATATCTGATTACTGAGCATTGGGGAATCTATAATGATATAATTGAGGATAATTTTGAGTCAAGAAGATATGTATTTAAAAAATATACAAAACGGATTTTTCAAAATTCTTCCGGGTTGTTGAGTGTAAGTAGCTATTTGATATATGGAGTTCAGAATATTCTCGGAAAAATGATTTCATATGTAATCCCAAACGTTGTCAATACAGATTTTTTTTATTTGAAGGAAAAAGAAAATTCAGATTTTCGGTTTACTCATGTTTCTAATATGGTAGCATTAAAAAATCCAGAGGGGATATTAAATGCATTTAAAAAAGTTATTCATCAGAATAATAAAGCTGAATTGATAATGATCGGTGATACTGATCTTTCTATCAGGAATTATGCAAACAGCCTGAAACTCCCTGATGGATGCCTGACTTTTCTTGGAGAGATCACTTATGAACAAGTGGCAGTAGAAATGCAAAAAGCAAATTGTTTGATCCTTTTTAGTGATATAGAAAATTCACCATGTGTAATCGGAGAAGCTTTATGCTGTGGAATTCCTGTAATTGCAACTAATGTAGGTGGAATTCCTGAACTTATTGATGGTGATAATGGTATTCTTATAAAACCAAAAGATGAAAATGCACTTGCTGATTCCATGCAGAATATTCTGAATGGAGTATACAGCTTTGACCAGAAAAAAATAGCTGAAAATGCGCAAAGCAAATTCAACTATTCAGTGATTGGAATAAAAATAGATTCTGTTTATACAAAGACGTTGAAAGAAAGAACTGTGAACTAATTATCCTTTAATTTTTTTATCAAATTAATATATTCATTCATCGCTTCACTGGTAGACTTGCCTTTCAAGGAAGCCCATGCATCATATTTTGCTTTAGCAACAAAGTCAAAAGGATTTGAGGGCGGTTCAGTATTTATATCTCCCAAACTTCCCTGCTTATAGAGTGAATATAATTGCAATAAAGTTTCATTACTTGGTTTAGATGGTAATGATTTGCTCTCTAAAGCTGCGTTTTCAAATTCTTCTTTTAGATCCATTAGATTAATGTTTAATCAGATTAACTTCTTCTAGCATTATCAACGAATATACTTTTTACATTACTCTCTTTTTCAATTGATTCATAAAATTCGTCAAGATACCTGGTCATTTCTTTTCTGACTCTTTCACTTAACAATTCAAAGTTGTTGATCAAACTATAAATACTGTCTTTTTTATTCTTATAAACTGATAAAATAGTTTGTATTTCTTCCAGTGTTCTGGGGAAACCTCTATAAACTCTTTCAGTTACTTTCTCAGTTCCAATAACTTCATTTGGAACTGCATAACTTGCATTTACCAAACCGCAATAATCAAAGTCATATGGTATTGGAAAAGGTAATGCAGCATCATTATCCCTTTTGAAAATAAGCTTAACATTATGTCCGTTTGGTACTGACCAGTCTGTATTACCAATAAAATATTCAAATATAGCTACCATGGTCATTAGTTCCCTGTCTGTTGATTCTGTCAGATACATTGGATGGTCTTTCTTTTTGCAACCATTTCTTCTTGCCATTTCTGCATCATCTTCTATCAAAAAAGCATATTGAGTATAAGGTTTAATTTTTTCAGCCTCATCCTCAAAGTTCAAATTTAATAAGCGTACCCGGAAGCTTTTATCTTCCAATAAATTATAGATCTTATAAATCAGGAATTCTTTTAGAAGTAATTCTTCATCGCCTGATCTTGCCCCACAACTGATCACCAGTTTTAATTTACCCAGATTTTGTAACGGAGTTCCCGGAGTACGGAAATTCAACATCATTGGAGGTATTCTACAAATATCTCTTCTTGATTTTCCCCTTGCTCCGACAGTAATTGCTTGTGAAACTTCAGTACCATCAGGAAATTTCATTTTAACTGAACCATCTTGAAATACATCATCACCTTTTTCCCTTTGCAAGGCCCGCAAATTCGTTTTTAAATCCATTTCAATTATCTGATCATCAGTGAAAAATTTCAGGCTATCAACTTTTGCAGTTTGCGCTATACTGATAAATGAAATCAGTATGAAAGCCATGGTTAAAATCAGATTAAACTTTTTCATTTCTACGATTTTGTTTGTAATTAAAAAAATGATTTTTGAATATACAAAAGATTAATGAATTCTATGTTTATCATTTAACAACTTCGGCTATTGCTTGCCCTACATTTCCATTTGGCACTTGTATTTTAAGTAATGCTGCTATTGTTGCTGCAATATCAGTCATATAGATCTCCCTATTGGTTTTGCCATCTTTAATTCCCCACCCATACCACAATAGAGGAATATGCGAATCATAGGGATTCCATAATCCATGAGTAGTTCCTGTTTTACTATAGGCATCAATATAATTAGGTTTTAAAATTATCTGTATATCACCACTTCTTTTCGGATAGTACCCGTTATTCAGCATTTTACGAATTGTACTATTTAGGGGGGTTGAATTTAATTCATCTAAAGCAAATACCCTGTCTATTCCTGGTGCATTTTTCAAATGATCTATGATCCATTTTTTCAGCTCTTTTTTGTCAATACCTGCAGCATCAATTGCCGGATGGTTCAAATGTATCTGATAATTGTCATGGCTAACAATTAGAGAATTGACTTTATACTTTTCAGCCAGAATTCTATTAAGAGATCTTACAGAATCTCCAATAAAAACCCGGCCTCCGGATAACTTGTTTTCTTCCATGAATTCCGGAGTATGTGCTACTCCATGATCTGCTGTTAAGAATACTGTATACTGATCTTTACCAATTTTATTATCCAGATAATCGAGGAAGTCACCAAGGTCCTTATCCAGTCGTAAAAATCCATCTTCACTTTCTACAGAGTTCGGGCCAAAAGTATGTCCGATATAATCCGGAGATGAAAAACTTACCGCAAGAAAATCTGTGATATCATCTGCACCTAACTGTTCTTCTTTAATAGCTGCTTTTGCAAAATCTATGGTGAAAGAATTTCCCATAGGTGTTGCGGCAATTCTGGAATAATCGTTTCCTGCATACTTTTGCAAATCATATGGAAATGTTTTTCCAAAAGGCTTTGATTCGTAAGGTTTGTCATCTGCTGTACTCTGAACATATGTATTGGGCGGATAAAGTAAATTCCAACCCTTTTTGTAATAATTGTCAACTAATTTTTGATTATTAAAATCAGCAACCCAACCAGGTAACTCATTCATATAATATGTTGATGTGATCCAATTACCGTTTGTATTATCAAACCAATAAGCCGCATTGGCACTGTGGCCGGCCGTAAGTATACCGCCTCTGTCTTTTATGGCTATACCAATTACTTTGCTTCTGAAATTTGTTGCTAAACGTAATTCATCACAAATAGTACTTGTTAGTAAATTTCTGGGACTTTGCTTTCCAAGTGCAGAAGGACTGCCTACAGTATTTACAGAATTATCTTCAGTACAATATACTTCTCTCATTTGTTCATTATCCCACCACATATTACCTGTAATACCGGTTATTGCAGGAACGGAACCAGTATAAATTGAGCTATGGCCACAGGCAGTAACAGTAGGTGTATATGGTATCAAAGTGTTTTCGCAGGAAAAGCCTTTATTAAGCATCCTTTTAAAACCACCATTGTTATCATATCTGTCATAAAACCTATACAGATAATCCCATCTCATTTGATCAACAACAATGCCTACAATCAATTTTGGTCTATGTATTGTTTGTTGTGCCGAAATAGATAATGCCAGAAAAAAGGTAAGTACTAAACTTGTTATTTTATTCATGAAAAGTCGTTTCAACAAAAGTAAGGGATTGGCTGATTTAGTTCAATTCTACAAACTGACGAAATATTAATTAAAGTGGATGCACCTGGAACTGGACTTTTGGCATTAATTCTTTTTGGGGTAATTGGCGTTTTTTATCATTTTAATAGTAGATTTAAAAAAATTACAACTTAAATCTGAATATGAAAAAGTATATCCTTTTAATAATTTTAGTAAGTCTTACACTTTTATTTACAGTTTGTTCTCCATCTAAAAAAGCTGCTGCAAAAGTTAAAAAATCGACCTATGAATCAGATATAGCTACTCTGATAATGATTAATTGTACCCCATGCCATATTCCGTCAAAAGGTGGTTTTAAAAAGGCATTTGACAATTATGAAAGTGCTAAAACTAATATTGATGAAATGATTAAGCGAATAGAATTAAATCCAACTGATAAAGGGTTCATGCCTTTTAAGAAAACAGTTAAACTCAGTGACAGTACTATTAATGCATTCAAAAAATGGAGAGATGACGGACTTTTAGAGAAGTAAGTTATTGTAATAATGGGTATCAATTATTTAGAAGCAGATCATATAATGCCTTTGTCCAGTCCATCCGAATAATATTGATTGTTTTTAGCTGATCATCAGCTGGTAATTCTATCATAATATTTTCTTCAAACTTTGATACGTATTGATTTTCATTTACTTTCTGCCATTCATATTTTTTCAGATCAAGTATTTCAGATAGGTCTTTCTTAAAAATAATATCAGAACTGAAAGACATTTTTTCCATTTTACAATTTCCTTTTTTGTCAAATTGTAGTAATAAGTCTTTCTGTTCTTTATCTTGCTTAATAGTTACAATTGATAATGTACTATCTGTCTCATAGACAGAAAATTTAACAGAACGATTATCTTTTTTGGATTTTGTAATTTCCTTTTTAATCTCTGCTTTTGTTTTATTGATATTTAGTTGCGAATGGGCAAGAACAGGAAGCACAAAAAGAATAATTGAAAGACATCTTTTCATAGTAACAAATTTGACAGACAAAAATAGCTTCTTTACAATACAGTAACGTTATTTTATTTCAGGTTTTATCACTTTCTATAAGTCGTTAAAGGTTGTATTTCAGTTAACGAAACTTTAAAAAAATGTTTAAGTATTCAAGTCGAAAATTTAGTAATTTGCACTGATAAAATGAATATTATGAAAGTGATATTGGGGATCTTTTTAGCTGGCTTTATTCTAACTTTGCAAGCTTGTAAAAAAGATAAAGTTTCTGACGAAACAGTTGCAAACTTCTCTTTAGCTGGTTATGATAAAGCTTTGCCGGCAACAATTACTTTTGTAAATAATTCAAGTAATGCAACTTCTTATTTTTGGGAATTAGGAGATGGTACAACTTCAACTTTGCCAAATCTGTCCCATTCTTATTCAGCTATTGGTACATACTTTATTACTTTAAGGGCTACAGGTCCTAAAGGAACTGATACAGTTTGTAAGCAAATGACATTGTCTGATATCCCTGATCCAAGTAAGACATATATTAATTATTTTTTAGATAAATGCGATGGTATCACACCTGTAAATGCCTCATTTCATTCTATAAACCCGTTATCTATCTTTCATGAATGGGACTTCGGAGATGGGGTTAGAAGTCAGGAAAAAAGTCCAATAATCCGATTTAGCGGACCCGGAACATATTTGATAAAACACAGCTCTCAGATAAATGGCAGGAGGGATACTACAACTCTTGGTCTTACATTTTATTAGTTTGATAATAGCATAAAAAAAGTTTGGCTGAAATCCTCTCAGCCTTATCTTTGCACTCCCAATTAAAAAAAGGGAGTTTAGCTCAGCTGGTTCAGAGCATCTGCCTTACAAGCAGAGGGTCGGCGGTTCGAACCCGTCAACTCCCACTAAGTCCCGTTTAAAACGGGATTTTTTATTTATGGCCACTACTTATTGTGATTTTATTCAAGCTAAAGGGAAAGATACTGTACATAAAGAATACCATGATCTTGAATATGGTTTCCCCATTTCTGATGATAATCTGCTATTTGCAAGGTTAGTACTTGAGATCAATCAGGCAGGTTTAAGCTGGGAAACGATCTTGAAAAAGAAGGATAATTTTTTCAAGGCTTTTGATGATTTTAATATTGATAAAGTGTCCCGTTACAACGATAAGAAAAAGGAAAATCTGATGCAGGATGCCGGCATTATAAGAAACAGGTTAAAGATTGAAGCTACAATTCATAATGCAAAATGTATAAAGGCCATACAAAAGGAATTTGGGTCTTTCAAGGACTGGTTAGATGGTCATCATCCAAAAACAAAAGAAGAGTGGGTAAAATTATTTAAACAAAACTTCAAATTTACAGGTGGAGAGATCGTAAATGAATTTTTAATGAGTACAGGATATTTAACGGGAGCACATGCAGAAAACTGTCCTGTATATAAAAAAGTGATGAGGCTTAAGCCCATGTGGCTTAGAAAGTAAGTATTGAGTGGTGAACAGGATGTTCTTAATTAGGATTCACTTCTGGAAGCCGATAATGCTGGCCATCCAAAACAAACAATTCATCAATTTCGTAGCTCCAGAATTTAGCCAGGGGAGATTTTTCTAAAAGTTTTTCTACTTCTTTTTTATTTTCTGCATTCAATGTGATCCATGAACGTTGCGTTTCCATACTTACCGCATAGTGATCAATCGTTCCTTTGTTAATAAGAAAATTGATATAGGTACGATGAGGTGGAACTAGATCCATGAATTCATCGTTCATTTCAAATTTTATGGTTACCTGGTATTTCTGCATTTGTTTATAAGACTATTTAAAGGTAGGAATGTTGCATTAAGAAGAAAAAGAAAGTGGAAAACTCTTAATTTTATCTTTTTAGGAACGTTAGCTCTCCCGATAGCAATCGGGATGGTTAGAAAATTTGGAACGTTAGCTC
>JAHEMN010000032.1:0-13153 GCA_024643645.1 Chitinophagaceae bacterium
AGCAAAATATGGATCAGCAATTGAATGCCAAAAAAAAGTATCCACTGGTTTAAAGTGATACTTACTGACTTAAACCTAACTTTAAAAATGAAACCTAATACTATCGAAAAGAGAAGTACAAAAAAGAAAGAATGTGTAAAACTACGGTGAGCCAATAAAGCACCTGCATCAGATTCCCACAATGATGAAATAACATCAATATCAGGTAAGCTTTGTATAGCTGCTCCGAGAAATAAAGCTTTTTTTCCAATCCTCTTACCCAGAAAAGCTTCACCAATACAGGCCCCAAGAGCTATATGAGTAAACGAATCCAATTAAATCGTTGAAGGGTTAAATGTTATATCAATAAAAATTCGCAACCTAAACTTACTCATTATCGCAAATTCACAGGTATTAAATTCTGGAAATATTTATTAATCATATTAACAACTGACCAATATCAATATATTTCTCTTAAAAATATTCTTAATTGTAACTGGCAAATTGAAGAAATATGAAAAATATTCTGGTACCTACCGACTTTTCCCCAAATGCTGAAAAGGCATTGAATTATGCTGTTCAGATCGCAAAACAAATAAAAGCTGAAATCTTTTTGATACATGCAGTAGAACTTCCGGATACACCATTCAATACCCCTCATTCTGATTCATATCAAAAAATCAGTGCTAATATAAATGATCAATTACATATGATCAGTAGCAGCATACACGATACAGAGTTAATTAAAGTAACTACAAAACTTTATACAAACTTATTCATTGATTCAATTTTGGAGGCCCTTACCGATTTCAATATTGACTTCATCGTAATGGGTACTATTGGCAGCTCAGGTATTCAGGAAAAACTTTTTGGAAGCAAAACTGCACTTACTATTGGCAAGAGCCAGGTTCCGGTATTAGCAATTCCTTTATTGAGTAAATGGGAACAGCCAAAAAAAATAATGATCGCCTTGAATGAACTTACATTTCAAAATGAAATATTAGATCCTGTTTTTATACTCGCTGATACTTTTATCAGCACTGTACAAGTAGCCATTTTTACAGATACTGATGATGATGCAGTAGAACAATACAAAATAAACCAAAAAAAGATCTTAGAAATAAGAGACAAACTAATTAATTCAAACAAGAATATTGATATTCAGGCAGTACACCTTGGAGGTAAGCATTTTTATGAAAGTCTGAACAAATGGGTGGAAGAAGAAAAAATAAATATGCTGGTAATGCTGACGCATAAAAGAAACCTTTTAGAAAGCATATTTGTCAGAAGTAAAACAAAAAAAATGTCATATCAAACAAATATTCCTTTATTAGCTATACCATTTTGAATAAATTAAATAGTAATGAAAAACATACTAGTAACATCTGATTTTTCGAAGAATGCAAATGTGGCAATTCGTTATGCTATACGATTGAGCAAATTAATGAATTATAAATTGGTAGTTTTTCATTGTGCGTTTCAATCACCCTATACTGTCATAAAAGCAAAACAAGAAAACAGGTTGGAAGATTATATAAGAAAAGATGAAGAAGAAAAAACAAAACTTCTTAAAAAATCAGTTCTTGATGCCTATAAATATCTTGGATATTCAAAAATTCCGGGTTCAACCACTGTATTCGCCAGCTTTAATCCACTATTTATTGAAAAAACAATTGAAGTTGCAAATACATATAATGCTGCATTCATCATAATGGGAACACACGGAGCTTCCGGCATTAATAAAGTTCTTTTTGGCAGTAACACCTCAATAATGATCTCAAAGTCTTCGATACCAGTACTGGCAATACCTGAAAATTATCGCTACAAAAAAATTAAAACCATATTGTATTCATCAGACCTGGAAAACTTTTCAAATGAAATTAAAAAAGTAATTGAATTTGCAAAACCCTTGAATGCCGAAATAAATGTTTTGTACCTGGATTATGGAACCGATTATGGCAATGAAAATATATCAACTGCTACTGAATTTATAAATACAACTAATTATCCGAAAATAAATCTTTTAAAAAAAGAGGCTACTAATAAACCATTGCTTGAACAGGTAAAAAAATACATGGATGATCATAATCAACAATGGTTGGTTATGTTTACAAAAAAGAGATCTTTTTGGACCAAGATAATTTCAGGCAGCAAGACCGTTGAATATTCAATGAAATTAACTGTGCCTCTTTTAAGTATTAAAAAAGAAAATAATTAACTTTTTTAGTAACGATAAATTTAAATTAACCCCTTATTTTTTTCGGCATTTTAACTGTTACGGCTGACCCTCTTGCCAAAAAAACGGAAACTGGTTTTTTATTCATTATAAAAGGAACAAACTCCTTCCCATATAGCTTTTCAACATCACAATCAAGCTTAAAATCAATAACAGGAAAAATCTGCCAGCGGGGATGTTGTACTTTATATTCTATTGTAGTTTTCTTATTAAATTCATTATACCCATAATAATGCTCCAGGATAAATTCCTCTTCTGAAGCCTCTTTGATATCAAGGAGTTCATTTTTAGCTCTTACCTGCATTTCATTCCATCGATTCTTCTTCCACTTGTACGAAACAGACAACATATCGTTTTCCATAACTATTGAATTGCCCATGCTGGAAGCACTATATTTTTCGTTATAAAGAAAATTGGCAATACCTGCTACAATCGGCTTTGGTACAATTTCAGAGACAAAGCCAACTCCTCTTTTCCACTCATTATTATCTTTACGTTTTATATAATAACGAAGATTCACTTCCTCAAAATTTATATGAAAAGGCCATTTTACTCCTAATACTTTTGTATTGTTAAATAAAAAACCAACTATACTAACCAATGCCTTTCCATTAAAAAAGTCAATTTCTGTATGCGGAGGAATATGCTTTTTCAATATAGAAGGGTCTACTTCATAATTGAACATTGCAAGATATTCCCAGCTGGCTGATAAGAAATTTTTGATCACAGGTTTAATTAATTTTTTGTGGTTTTTTCCCCGGTTTGGCATATTCATATCTGCCGATTGAACTGGTTGCATAATAACTATCAATGCCATTACTGCATATAGAACCTGCCTTATTCAGGTCGATAAAACCATCTGGCGAAACAAAGTTACCTCCCAATTGTACTACTTCAATTTTACCAATAACAAGAAAGGTATCATTATGGCTTATCGGAATGATCTCCTTAAGAGACAGGGCATACTTTACATTACTTTCTTTTACAAAAGGGGCTTTTATATTTTCATGATATTCAGGTGTAAGACCTACAGATTCAAATTCACTTATTTCAGGAGGATATTTAGCACTGGTTTGGTGGGCTTGCTCCAAAAAAGATGGTTGTATATGATTAATGGTATAAATACCGTTAGATTCAATATTGGCCAGTGTATGAGGTGCAGCCATACGGGGCCTGTTAATATATCCTACCAGTGCAGGATCAGAGCCTATATGAACAATACTGCTAAATATCCCAAGGTTCTCATTACCAGATTCATCTGCAGTTCCCACAAGACTTACTGATTTGAAGCCTGTTAGGCTATTAATAAAATTAGCCCTATAAAAACGTTCCCACGACTGTATGACTGAAGTATTGTAGAATTCCATTAAAAGTATTTTACTTGAATATTAAACAATCATTCTGAAAATTTGTTCTACTAACTTATTAAACCAATATTGATTATTTCATATTAGTTCTATTATACCCAAAAGCAAATTTTATGTTTAGCAAATTCAAAGTATCAGAGATCCTGATCATTATCCTTGTAATCGTCCTCATTTTTATATCTGAGTACTATTATGTAATACTTAAAGATCCGATGAGAGCCATCTTTATAGGCTTATGGCCTCCTACCATTCTGGGATTGATAAACTTCATTAACCTAAAAAGGAAATAAACTCATGGAAAACTTTGATATTATAATACTAACAGTCATTGTATCGTTATTATTTCTTGTATTCATTATTGCTACCTATAGAGAATTAGCATCGGCAGAAATAAAAAATAAAAGATTTGGCAAAGAATCTGGTCCCAGGGCTGAAATGATAAGATTTGTAGGAAGCATCTTTACGGATGAAAGAATTGAAACAAAAGACAAGAAAGAATTACTTAATATTATCAAGAAAACACTTTCAGATATGGAAGAAGATGAAAATTCTTAATTCAATAATTTGCCTCAAAATTTATAGATATAGCAAAAGAGTTGAAATCAACTAATTGCTAAAGACCAATTCTTGGGTTTTTACAATATCAAACTCGTAATAATACGTATTACGTATTAAAAATATTTTTATGTTTTTAGCGTTATAAGTATTACAAAATCCGATGCTTTGAAAAAACTATACACTTTACTACTCTTACTATTACCTATTTACCTTTTAGCCCAGAAAAAAGTAGACTTAGACAAATACAGATTTTCGGTTCAATACCGTTCTCTTCCTGCAATTAAGATCGACAGTACTTACAGAACATACAATGTGGAAATTGAAGGTTCAAAACTAATGCAGCCCTTACTTCAGGATATCGAGCCACAAAAATCAGTGGTATTAGAAGGCTGGAAAAAACTGGAAAACGATGGTCATATCAGTATCAATATAAAACTGGAGGATCTGCTCCCACAATCTGTATCAGTAAAAGAAAATACACAAGTTGAAAAGAACAGAAGTGGTCAGATAACAAAAACCCGTACACTCTACCACCAGGAAGTTGTTTATACATTCGCTGCTTCTGCCCAAATATTCGATTACCAGGGCAAGCACATTTTAGACCTTCAATTAGCCAACAGGGATTATAAGCAGGTTTATAAAAGCCCTGAATTTGCATTAAGAGCACTTGCCGAAGGATATTTTGTAATCAATTCCCTTTCAGTTACTAAAGATTTGTTTCAGCGCTGTGTAACCAAAGCCATGTATAATCTGAATAATCGTATCAATTATAATTTTGGATACAATGAAGTAACTGCAAAAGATTTTATGTGGATCATCGACACTAAGAAACATCCGGAATATGCAGCCTACCGAAAAGCATTTGCGCAAATGAATGATGTTTTTTTCAGCATGAATGGAAACAGTCCATCTCAAAATGCAAGAGAACAACTGCAGCCTGTCATTGAATATTTTGAAAAAATAAAAAAGAATTATTCCTCAGGCAAAAGGCATGACCGTAAGATCAGGTATGCCAGTTATTATAATCTTGCTGTATTGTATTATTATTTAGATGATCCCCAATCCATGATGAAAGAAGCAAGTGGTTTGGTCTTGAATGATTTTGACGCTAAGGATGGTAAATCCTTTGAACAAACAGCAATAAGGCTTAAAAATCTTTTTCAGCAAAATAATATTTACACCCGCCACTTTGATATTAATACCGCAATATTTAAAGGTCCTTATGAGAAAGAAGATGTAACAGTCAATTAAATGAAAATTTTTAATATAAAACAATTAATTAGCTTTTTCTTTCTCTTCTATAACTTGTTTTAACATATTCCTGGAATTATCGCCAGTAGGTCCATCAGGATCCAGTTCAATTGACTTATTATAATATTCAATTGCTTTATCGTACTTCTTCATCTTCCAGTTTACTTCGGCAAAACTATCCCAGGCATTGGCAGATGTTGGATATAACTCAGTAATAAGCTCAAATACAAATAGAGCTGCATCCATCTGATTATCGTTAAGTAGATTGTAACCAGATCTATTGAATTTAGATTCAAAATTTACATAACGATATTTTGGATCTGAAACCATCGCTTTGGCTTTCACTTTCAATTCATCCAGCTTTCTGGCCATAAACAGATCCGTTAAAAGTGCAACGGGATCTATGATGGGATTCTTTTCAGTAAAAAATTGAGACATGCATCCAAAACAGGATCTTTATTAGTTTTATACTCTTCAAAGCTCATATCAATAGCCAAATTTGGTGCTAACCAATCATCATTTCCCCATTGGGGTTTATACTGCCACCAGGCATAAGACAGAAGTACAGGTATACCTGTTTTAGGCAAATCAACTGTACGGTTATCTCCATAAAAATTTATATTTTCTCCCGTAGGCTCACCTACGAATAAAGCATTGGTATAATTATGTAATTCATTTACCAGGTTCTGACAAGCAGAGAATGTTCTGCGGCCAAGTATTACAAATAGTTTTCACGGTTGATTGATCTTTTTACTCTCAATAATGCCAGTTACAACAGGTTTGTTCAAATAATTATTTCCACCACCATTTAATCGAACATCCAGCACCATTTTCTGAACATCATTTTTATCAATAAAATCAAATACTTTATTAAAAAATGTTTACTCTGTATCTGCCTGACTATAATTATTATTTTCCTCATCTTCTTCTCCAATAGCTTCATCGGCATCATCTAATTCACTTCCGGGCACATCCAGATCTTCTCCGGTAACATCACTCCCACCAGCTTTTTCATTAAGAGGTGTTCCATCTGCATCAACACTGTCAAGTTGAGACCGTCTCAACCGCTGGTCATCTACATCAATTGCATCGCTGGCACTATCTAATAATTCAGCTTCTTCGGGAGTAATTTCAGTATTGAGATCATCCTCCTCATTTTTTGCACTTTGTATATTTTTTGGTATCATAACATGAAATTTAATTATTAGAAACTCTCTCTTGAAATTACAATTTTTTTACTAAAAAAAACATATTACAAAGCATTAATATTCCATTATTTGCAACTAAAATTGAGAGTCAAAAAAATTAAAAAACTTTTAATGACAAAAAAAGTTTTTTTAACTATTTTTTTCGCAGAAATTTTTAGACAAAAGTATGTGTTAACTTTAAGTACACATTTAAAAACTGAGGACATGAAAAATATACTTGTTCCAACCGATTTTTCATCAAATGCACAAAAAGCTTTAAACCATGCAGTACAATTAGCAGTAAAAGCAAAAGCAAAAATCACCTTATTACATGCTGTAGAAACTTTTCCAATTGATGAAGCAATTGCAAGTGCCAGCCAAAAACTGGAAATGATCAAAAAGAGTATTCAGTCGAGTGAAAATATTGCTATTGATGTTCAGGTAGAAGCGGATGCATCGGTAAACTTTATTTTGCATGCTATTGATGAGTTTTCAATAGATCTGGTAGTTATGGGTACACTAGGAAATGCCAGTTTAAAAGAAAAGATCTTTGGAAGCCGGACAGCAGTTGTAATAGAAAAATGCAAAGTGCCTATATTGGTGATTCCACTACTAAGTGAATGGAAAAAACCACAAAAAATTTTATTAGCAATTAACAAATTTGAAATTGATGACGAAGTACTTACACCTGCAATAAAAATAGCCACTCTTTTTCAAAGCAGTATACAGGTTACAATATTTACTGACACAGATGATGATTATGTAGAAGATTACAAACTACATGAAAAAAACATCATTGCTTTCAGAGAAAAGTTACATGCACAATATCCTACATTGGAAATACATGCAGTGCATTTAGCAGGAAAGCATTTCAGAGAAAGTTTGCAACAATGGATAGAAGAAAATAAGATAGATATATTGGTAATGCTTACTTATAAAAGAAATATTATTGAAAGTATTTTCAATAGTAGTATGACAAAAAAAATGTCCTACCATTCTGACATTCCATTATTAGCAGTACCAGTAGCTGAATAATTGGAATTAAAGAATCAATACAAACTATACATTTATCTTTCTGTTATTCCGAATTAAATAGAAGTGATATTATATTTATATAAATAATATATCTCATTGCTTAGTTTCCAATATTTGCTTTTTAATGAAAGAAAGATTTTTAGGTTTTGTAATTAAAATAATCAGTACAGCTCCAATCATTATTGAAGCCCCAAGATAATTGGACATATTTTGAGTTATATTCTCAGACATGAACATTAATTCGATCATAGCATGAAAGATTGCAACAATCAAGATACTACCCCTTGTAGAGTTATATAACCAGGTAAGTACAATAGCACCCATTAACATACTCATAAAAAATCCGAAGATCCCGGCTATATCCATCTGGCTATATAATGGACGATAAGTAAATGCAGGAATATGCCAGCATGCCCACCCCACTGCTAATATTAATGTAGCACCTAACGCAGAAAATCTTTTTTGCAATTTTGGTAATGCGTATCCCCGCCAACCAAATTCCTCCCCTATTCCAAAAGTAAATAAGTTGAATAAAAAATATCCCAAAACACCAAATTGAGGGAATTCATTGTTGGCAGAAAATCCTTGCATTGAAAATGAATTACTATTGATCAATTGGTCAATATAACCAGTAACCATAACCAACAATACAGGTACAATAAGCACTGCAAAGAACCAAATCCAATTTACATTCCACTTCCATAACCTTTTTATCAGATCCATTACTCCTTTCCATCCCTCTGAATTATATCTTACAATTATTGCGGCGATCATTGGCCCAAAAGAACCCATGTAGTGATGATACTTTGGAAGAACAGGCAATACATCAATTCCATATACAGGAAGAATTAATGGCAGCCAGATAATCCATGTTATAAGATAAGCCAGTACAAAATATAAAACCAGTTTTCTCATTAATCCTTTTTTACAAAGTTCGGTTAGTAATAAAAAAAGTAATATGATTATGGTCAGCAAATAATCTAAATATCCGGGTCCTTATATTTTCAATACATTTCAAAATAAAATTTATACTCATTATATCATAGAATCCTAAATGCAATAAAAATCAATACTATGATAAATAAAGTTGTATAAATATGCTTATTATATTTTGCAAGCCAGTTTGGTAAATAAATATCAAAATTATCTTTTGTAGAATCAGAATATTTACGGGCAATCAATGTAACCGGACAAAGACTTTTGAAAATTAATAATACTAACCCTTCCAGCAAGATCAGACCAATACATATCCAAACCCATATTGTAATATTATTAGTGAAAGCTGCATAGTATAAATAGAAAATCACCACATTAAAAAAGAGCCATATTAATGTGTGCACTGATTTTACTATAACAAGTTTAGAATTTGCATTCATTACTTTCCAAAGTTCTTAAAAAAATAACAGGCTTAGCAATAATGTTTAGACTTAATTATTTGACTGATATATAAGCTGATTGGAACTATTAAGCTAATATTTCCTATAAATAAATATAAATTATTAAATGAATAAACTTTAATAATCACTGTGGAATGAAATTCTGTTTTTATCTATCCAGTATCCTAAGAAAACAAAAAGCCATAACAATAATGCTGAATAAGAAACCATTTCAACAGATGGTGGTGGCGGCCCTACCAAATTCATTATATAAAAAACAGCTAAAAGAGATACAAATATCCATATCAAAACTGATCCTTTTCTATTGAGGGGTTTTGTGTTTTTAAAATATAAATAGATCCCTACTATGTAGATTAAACTTTCAGTAATAATTGCTGCTGCAGGATAATTCCATAATCCTAACCCTACTTTTTCAACAGAAGAATAAGTTATTGGCAGATCTGGCCGATGTGTAATGTAATCAAGAACCCAGTGACTGAATACAAGTAACGCACAAACTACAGCAGCTTTACCTTTTCGCTTAATGAGAAAATAAACAATTGCAAATCCGACTGCCAGTAAAACACTTCCTAATAAGCTATGTGAATATGGATATTCCTCAAAACTCAATGGTGTGATCTTCGTATTACCTGGATCTATTGAAAACTTCTCTAATCCTGTAAGAGAAAATATCGGCCAGAGCAGATCCATAAACTGAGTTGCTAATATAGCTGTACCTAATTTAATTCCGGTATTAGTATTTTTTAATGCTAATCCTAAGCCATAATGACCAATAAACATATTGAGTAATTTTTTTTAATATGTTGGTTACCCCAAAACCAGAACACTACTCAATTACCATTTATCCATTTAGATAAATTGTTATAAACCACTTGTTGAACCACCTTTCGGATATCAGCAGCAATTTCCGGTTTAAGAGTATAATTATATTTTATCGCTACAGGATCTTTTCCAAATAGGATTGTGTAAAAAGAACAGGCTGCAGCATAGGACCCACTTTCCGATGGATGGCTTTCATCTGCATTATACAATTCCAATAATGGAAACTTTTCCCGTAATTGATTCCATACCTGGCCAACGGGTGATAGCAATCCATTTTCTTTTTTGGCTAATAAAGTATAGTTCAACGCTATGATACTGTCCATACCCTTATAGGTACAAGCAGGAGGCCATGTTGCACATCTGGACTTATCTCCATTTTTTCGCCCCCAGGTCATATAAAATATTTTTTTAGAAGTTGGGTTGTATTTAGTAATTGTACTGTCAAGATAATGGACATAAGTGAATACATTTCTTTCAACGGCATCATCCGGATATGAAAGTAAGGTACTTTGTTCCTGCAGCACTACATAATCCCAATCCATTCTTGCTTTGTTATTATTATAATCCTGAGTGCCTTTTTTTATTTTGTTTATCGTATTGGTATCTGTAAAATGTTGTTTTAAAGAATACCCACCAACAGTACTTTGATCAGTAATCAACACATCTCCCATTGAAGCTGCAATACCGACACAAATCTGGGGGAGATTATTATAATAGATATAGCTGTTACCGATAAATAAAACTTTCTTTATGCTAGCATCCTGTGCTTTGGTGGCCGAAAATATAATTAACAACAAAAAAGTATTAAAAACCCGCATTATAAATATTTTATAGAATATTACTTAACTAAATGATTGTCAAATATACATATACGATCTAAATCAGTTATTCACAATAAAAAAATAATTCTGTTTGAAATACATATTAATTAATCATAAAACGAAAAATACCTTATAAGTGAATATTTTTTTTTAAATTCATACATAGGTAGTCCTTACCCTTTATTTGAACCTCTGACATACTAGTATAATCTCTTCCCTTGTAAATTAAATGTACAAGTTCACTGTCCGAAAAATACCAAATAAGATATTCAATCTATAAAAAGATTGAAGTATAAATTCTTATATAAAATATTTTCAAACCAAAACAAATAAAAAATCATGAAACAGATTAAAAGCCTTTTAGCAGTAGTTATGATTTTGATTTTTTCCTTTGGAAGAAGTCAGGCTCAGAATACAGACAACGTACAACTTTACCATGTACATGAAGATGTTGTTCGCCCTTCCATGTTACAAGACTATGAAAAAACATCAAAAGAGTTTATGGATAATGCAAAAAAATATAATCTACCGGGAGCAAAATGGGTTACTACCCAAACAAATGATTTCAGGTATTTATATGTTATGCCAATTGCAAAAATGGCCGACCTTGATGACAGATCTTTTTGGACAAAGCTTGGTGAAAAAATGGGCAAGGAAAACTTAGATCAGGTCTTTAAAAACTGGGACAAATGTTATTCTACTCATTTTGATTATATCATTATTCTTAATAAAGATCTTTCTTATATGCCAGGTGGAATTACTCAGACTCCGGAAGGACAGGATTATCGCAGGTTTTATTATATCCACACTACACCTCAAAACGTTGATAAACTTACCGAGAGTTTGAAAGAAGTTAAAAACATGTTTCAAAAAAAAGGATCAAAAATGGAATACCGGGTTTACGAAAGTGGATTCGGAGTAAAAGGGAAATACTTTATGATTGCTATTGCAGCTAAGGATGGAGCAACATACGAAACTATGGATGAAGCCAATAATGTACTTATAGGTGCTGATGCTGATAAAGTATTCGGAGAAATGATGAAAAATGTAACAAAATTTGAAGAAGTTACTGGAAGAATGAGACCTGACCTGGCATACACTCCAAAATAATTAAGTCAATTTGACGAACCTTTGGATTATTCCAAAGAAAGATGACATCTTACAATAGCGTTTTTTCACAGTGATCAATGATAATTATTATCATTGATCACTGTGAATTACTATTTGTTTACTTTCAAGATCTGATATATAAATATGAATAATTCAGAAAAAATTAAAACAGCTATTGAAAGGAGTGCCAAAGCTCTTTCATTAAAACCTTCACTTGGAATTGGCTCCGTCATTTCAAAAGCAAGGATCAAAGATGGATTAACCTGCGAAGTACAAGAAGGAGAATGGAAATTCATTGCTGATATGCCTGAATCTGTTGGAGGTAATGCTGCAGGCCCTACTCCCGGAGTATATGGCAGAGCTGCACTCGGAAGTTGTCTGGCCATTGGCTATAGTATGTATGCTGCCAAAATGAATATAAGTTTCAACAACCTGGAAGTTGAGGTACAGGCAGATTATGATGATGGTGCATTATTGGGAACATCGAATGCACCTCCGGGTTATCTTAGTGTTAATTATATAGTATCTGTAGAATGTGATGAACCGGAATATAAGATCTTAGAATGGCTTGATGAAGCAGAAAAACATAGTCCTTATCTTGATGTATTTTCAAGAGACCAACAATGTAAAAGAGAGACCCGAATTACTTCAAGTAAAAATTCTTAAGTATGGATGCTGCATTACAAAGAAGGGTACAAAGGTATGGATGGGATAAAGCTGCAGCTTTTTACGAATCATTTTGGCAAAAGCAATTACTTCCTGCACAAAACAAATTGCTGGAATTAGCAGATCTGCAACCAGCTGAAAAGATCATAGATATAGCATGTGGAACAGGATTGGTGAGTTTTCGGGCTGCTGAAATTACAGGAGATAATGGATTGGTTTTAGGCACCGACCTATCTGATAAAATGGTAGAGCTAAGTATAATATTTGCAAAACAGAAAAATATTAATAATACCAGTTTTCAACAAATGGATGCAGAGGAGTTACAAACTGAAGACAACTTATTTGATGTAGCATTATGTGCACTGGGGCTAATGTATGTTCCAGACCCTGTAAAAGCACTGAAAGAAATGTATCGCACAGTGAAACCTGGCGGCCGGGTGGCAATAGCCGTTTGGGGACAACGTAAGAACTGCGGCTGGGCTGAAGTGTTTGAAATTGTAGATAAAAGAGTGGCATCTGAAGTTTGCCCTATGTTTTTCAATCTTGGCAACCCGGATATTCTGGAAATGAGTTTAAAGAATGCTGGTTTTAATAATATTGAAATTGAAAAGCTAAGTGAAAAATTGATCTATAACACAGACGAAGATGCCTGTGGTGCTGCATTTGCCGGAGGGCCTGTTGCGCTGGCATATAATAAATTCAATGATACAGTAAAAGAAGAAGC
>JAHEMN010000032.1:13253-25365 GCA_024643645.1 Chitinophagaceae bacterium
AATAATGGCTTAAACTGTGCCGGATTACCACCTATGATTGCAAATATTACCGGCAAACCATGTGTGCCTGCCCGTAATACCGACTCTGGCGTACCACCCACTGCAATCCAGACATTGAGATGGTTATCTAAGGCACGGGGTAAAACTTGCTGATTGACAAGTGCCGGTCTGAATTTTCCTTTCCATGTTATACGATCCGATTTATTTATCTCCAGTAATAGTTCCAGTTTTTCCTCAAAAAGTTCATCATAATCCTGCAGGTTATAACCAAACAATGGATATGATTCTATAAAACTTCCACGGCCTGCTACCAATTCTGCCCGGCCATTACTTAACAGATCAATTGTTGCAAAGCTTTGATAAAGTTTTACAGGATCTGCTGAACTTAATACAGAAACTGCACTACCCAATTTAATTTTTTTGGTAACTGAACTTGCAGCAGCTAAAATTATTTCAGGTACAGAAACCGCATAATCGGGACGGTGATGCTCACCAATACCATAAAAGTCGAGACCAACTTCATCCATCAGTTTTATTTCTTCAATAAGCTCCTGTAGTCGCTTACCGGGAGACTGAGGTTTTCCATTTTTATCATAATGATTATCACCAAACATACCTACCCCTAATTCCATAATACAATAATTTAATGATAAAGTTATAATGAATTAATTTATCTGTTTATCTGTATACTATAAGATTAAGTAGGATTATTAACCAGTTTATTGATCATGCCTTTAAAAATAAAAAAGTGAAACGGTAGCATACAATACCAGTAAATTCTACCCAAAACCCCTTTAGGACGAAATGTTGCAGTTTGTTGTAGCTGATATTTATCATCTACAGGAGTAATCTGAAATTCAAGCCATGCTTCACCGGGCAATTTCATTTCTGCATACAATAATAATCGTCTCGCATCTTTATCAGCTACTATTACTCTCCAAAAATCTAAAGCATCTCCTGCATCAATACTTGTATTATTCGTACGGCCTCTTCTTAATCCAACACCTCCTGCCATTTTATCAATAAACCCACGGGTGCGCCATAAAAAGTTACCATAGTACCAACCTGTATTACCGCCGATTGACCATATTTTTTCTAAAACCGTTGACGGGTCTCCTTTGATCATCCTCATTTTTGCATCTTTAAAGCATCCAAACTCTGGCACCTGTATATACTCCATCATCCGCTGTGGTGTATGGCTGCTGATGAAAGCATCTTTCCAGCTTGAGAGTACCAGGTTTTGTTCTATTTTTTCAAAAGCAAGTTTTACTGCCAGTTCATAGGAAATTAATTCAATATTTAATTCCTTCGCCAGATCATTAGGTCTGCATATTACATCTACTTTCATACTATTCACCAAATTGATCGCCAGTGGATATGAAGTGGATGTAACGAAATATAACCAGTATGATGATAATCTTGGTGTCATAACCGGCAAAATAAAAATGTAACGTTTTAACTTTCTCACTTTGGCATATTGTAAAAGCATTTGTTTGTAAGTCAATACTTCAGAACCCCCGATATCAAAGTTCTTATTGAAAGTATTTTCCTTGAGCAATACACCCGTTAAAAACTGAACGACATTTCGTACCGCAATCGGCTGACACTTTGTATTTAGCCATTTAGGTGTGATCATCACTGGTAGTTTTTCTACCAGATCCCTGATGATCTCAAATGAAGCACTTCCTGAACCCACAATAATGCCGGCACGCAAAACAGTAAGTGGAATCTTCCCTACTGCCAGGATCTTCTCAACTTCTAACCGGGATGAAAGATGTTTACTTAATGTATCAGCATTGCTGATACCACTCATATAGATCACCTGTTTTGCATTCGTTTTATTGATAAGTGTATTAAAATTCCTTGCACAAGCTGCTTCAGTTTTTTCGAAGTCAGTTGTGTTATTGCTCATTGAATGGATCAGGTAATAAGCAGCATCAATATTTGTGGGCAATTTTGTATCCTTGGCTGGTTGCTCAAAATCAATTTCGATAGTGTGAAGATCTTCTTCAGAATGAGAAGCTATAAATCTGCTTTTATTACGTACACAACAAAAGAGTGTATGGCCTTGCTCCAGTAAAACCGGTATCAGTCTTTCGCCAATATAGCCATTGGCACCAGTGAGCAAAATATTCATACAAGTATTTATATAAGAACACTAACCATTCAAAATTGTTTTTCAGCAAATAATTTTAAACAAATTTCAGGCATAACTCATCGGCTCATAACCAAAATGCCTTCTTGCTAAACTCAATTGACCAATATGATATGCTTCGTGATGGCAGATAAAGGTTATGAAGCCTCGTAATGTGTTCTCACTAATGGGAGTTTGTACCGGTGCTTCCGCCTGCAGTTCATCCTCAGTCATATTTGCTAACCGGGCTATTATCTTTTCAGAAAATTCTTCCCACCCATTTGTTAGCTCTTCCATTGCAGGATATTCCACACCTTGCTGCATTCCCTTTCCTCGTTCAAATAATTCAGGAAAAGGTTCCCGATCAGTTATACCCAACACTGTACCAAGCATATGCCTTGTCGAAAACAAATGACCGGTTATCCATGCAATATTATTCGGGCTTCCTCCAACAATACCTTTGGCATGTTCCTCTGAAATATCTTTTGTCACATTTCTGTAAAGTCGTGTTTGCAACTTAAATGCTTCAATAGCAGGTTGTAATGAAGTGTTTAAAATTTCCATGATCAGTGTTTTTAATTTTGAAATAAAGTTACTATATTAATATTCTTTTCCAGGAGGATTTCAGTTCAAGATCACATTTAGCATTATGTCTTTCATCCGATATACAAAAAGTGCACAATACAATGACAGTGCAGAATTTCCATTAAAGGTTCAGTATAATTTTAAAGAACTGATAGCCTGGTGGCAACAGCAATTGAATGAACCGGGTGGATACGAGGCTGACAGAGCTCTTGAAGTATTTAAAAGATTAGAGCAAAATCCAATCCTCAAAGAAGCATTTACAGATGTATCGATTCTCGAAAAGCACCAGGAAGATATTGAACTGTTATTATCCCCCTTTTTCCCATCACTTACTACAACAAATGAAACAAGGGCAGCTTGTATGCCTTACCAGGATTATTTTTTTAATACAACCGATCGGTTCGCAAAAATATTAGATGACGCTGAAGGCAATATTGATGTTCCTAAAAACAAAGCTGATTCAATGTATGTTTTCGGTTGTATTCCGATACTGAATATCATTTATAATGCAGGAATAAATTTTAACCGTAATTTTTATTTTGATATCCCCAATAAAAAAACCGGTATCGTCCGTCGCTACCGGGCATTCTTCAATGGAGATTTTGCTGACATAAAACCTTTAAAAGAAATCAATCTTACACCAACGGATATTCGGGAACTGATAAACAATTTTGATAACGTTCCTTTATGGAAAGAAAAAATTCCTCCTGAGAGTTTTTTATACGAAGGCATTACTATCATTACTTTATTTGATGTAAC
Source organism: Chitinophagaceae bacterium (assembly GCA_024643645.1). Classification (GTDB taxonomy): domain Bacteria; phylum Bacteroidota; class Bacteroidia; order Chitinophagales; family Chitinophagaceae; genus JJ008. Next base: position 16,732 of record JAHEMN010000032.1, read on the forward strand.
CCGTGAAGAATCAGTTTCAGCCTTAAAATATGATCTGCTGAAAAAAGATGCATTGGTAATGCCGGATATAGTTGAGCGGATAGGAATAAACCTCAGCGCCTTATTGAATATCCCGCAATTAAGAACAGGATTTATTTCATGGAATAAAGAAAGAAATCTTTTACAATCGATCGGTTATGGAATCTGGAACAGTATCGTACTTCGGGATAAAAAAACAAAGACAATTGAAGAAGCTTTTTGCCACTATTCAACCGAAACAGTTTTCAATAAAAAAGCTCCTTTTATAATACCTGAAATAATTGATAAAAAAAATGAAGGCTCTGTACTTACAAGCCAATTAGTAAAACAAAAACTGAAATGCTATATAGCACTGCCATTAATTTATAATAATGAGTTAGTAGGTATATTGGAATTGGGTTCAGAAAATAATGATGAGCTAAATGCTATTACCCCTCATAAACTTGAAGAAGTAGTTCCTTTGTTTACTTCTGCATTACAACGTTCACAGGAGGAATTTCAAAACCAACTCGAATCCATAATCCGGCAGGAATGTACCGCTATTCACCCTACAGTATCATGGCGATTTACAGAAGCTGCGGAGAAGCTGGTCAACAACCGTCGTTTCTTTTATGATGCAGAAATGGAGGACATTGTATTTGAAAATGTATATCCTCTATACGGGCAAATAGATATACAAAGTTCTTCCAACCGCCGAAACCAGGCTATACAGGATGACCTGATTGAACAATTACAATTGGCAGATAAAGTACTCGAAGCAACAGTAAAAAAACATCCGCTTCCCGTTTATAATGAGTTACGTTTTCGTATACAAAATTATATTGAAAAGCTCGGCAAAGGACTCGTATCCGGTGATGAAAACCAGGTTCTGGAATTTCTCAAAGCAGAAATATATCCTGTATTCAACCATATAAAAACGCTGGATCCTGATCTTAAGGATTCACTAAATGTTTACCAAAAGCACCTTGACCCTGCTTTTGGAATGATCTACAAACAAAGAAAAGATTATGAGCAAAGTGTAAAACTTATTAATGACAAAGTAGGCGACTACCTTGACAAGATGCAGGAAGCAGCACAAAAAATGTTTCCGCATTATTTTGAAAAGTATCAAACCGATGGTGTAGATCATAATTTATATATCGGGCAGAGTATGGTTAATAACAAAACCTTTCATACTGTATACCTGCAGAATCTAAGGTTGTGGCAATTGCTCGTAATGTGTGAAACAGAAAATACAGTTCATCGCCTGAAGCCAAATATGAAAACGAAACTGGAAATTTGTTCGCTGATATTGGTCCATAGTAATCCAATGACCATCCATTTCCGGAAAGAAGAGAAAAAATTTGGTGTTGAAGGAGCTTATAACATCCGGTATGAGATCATTAAAAAAAGAATTGATAAAGCTTTGGTTAAAGAAACAAACGAACGTTTAACTCTTCCCGGTAAAATTGCAATCGTTTATTCGCATGATAAAGATGCACAGGAATATAGCAATTACCTCAGGTACCTGCAAAGCATCAATTATATTGGCCCCGATATTGAATGGCTTACTCTAAAAGACATGCAAGGTGTTACTGGACTTAAAGCATTACGGGTTGATGTTATTTATCAAAATGCTTTTACAGGAAATAGCAAGGAAAGCAAAGCCATTGAAATTCTTGAAAAGATGAATTAAAAATTCATTAAAATCTGATCATTTATTTTTTGCAAATTCGCCAAAGTGCCAGAGAATACCTGATGGATCATGCAGAAAAAATTCATTACCCCAATCATGCTTACGAATGGGTACCAATCTTACTCCCGCATATTTTGCAGGCAATGCTAAAGCCTGTATTTCATTCCATGAATGATCAAGATCTGCTACTTCCATAAAAAGCATACTATTATCTACCCAATCTTTTACATAAGCATCCTGCAAATAAAACCCAATGTTATCAGTTGTAAAAAGTGACATATTATGGAACAACACAGATTCTTCAAAGCCAAGGTCACGGTAAAAACTCCGGGACAATTCAAAATTTTTCGCCCCTATGAACGGACGGATTGATACTGCTTTATAATCCATAATAAATTTTAACTTGAAGTTACTATTCTTTATAGAGTGATATAGAATAAAATTTATTCTCGCTTCATAAAATAAAAATTTATTTGCCTGGAAACATCAAATCCAATTCGTTCGTACAATGCAAAGGCCCTTTAATTGTCATCTCTTACATATATAAAAAGCTACAGTCCGGAATGAGAATTTACAATTGGTATAGTAATATCGCATTTACTTATACTTTACCAGAATAACAATAATATATTTGAAATCTCTACCCAAGTTTGGTTGGAGTTGGCAAACAGTTACACGAGATGATTTTTCTAAGTAACACTTTCCAAGGCTAAATTCGCATCATTAAACAACATAATTTTGTTGTTTAATGCACTATTTATCACTGATCCTAACATTGCAACCAATTATTAAATAACCTGTAATTAAAAAAGAGATAAATTACAAACGGCTATTATATCTAAAATAAAATAAATGGAAATTTTTGGTAAACTAAGACTTAGAAAAGGGATTTTTCTTTCATTATTTCTTTTATTATCCTCATCACTTTTTTCACAAAAAACAAAGCTGGATAGTCTTGGTTTGCTATACAATTCTGCTAAAGACGATACCAGTCGGGTAGAATTATTATGGAGAATGGCTAGTGCTGCCAGTGTTTACAATCCTGATACTGCTTTTATTTTAGCATTTGAATCTATTTCACTGGCTAAAGATATTAAGAACATAGAAGGACAAGCCAGGGCTACCGGTATTATGGCCAATATTTTTATGCGTATCGGAAATTATCCAAAGGCATTGGAATTAAATATTGAAAAACTAAAACTGGTAGAAAAAAACAAAGAAAAATTAAACCTCGCAAGTGTTTTGATCAATATAGGTATCGTTTATGCTTTACAGGAAGAATATCAAAAAGCATTGACCTATTATAAAAGAGCTGATTCGATCATTAAATTATATAACCTGGAAAGTATCAGTTACAATATTGCATTGAATACCGGGGATACGTACGATCGATTAAATCAATCTGAAAATGCCTTCACATATTTCAATCGATCTTTAGAGATTGCCAGAAAGGATGAAGATGGAGATCTTATAGGTACTTCACTTACTGGTATCGGGCATAGCTATCGCAAACTTGAAAAGTATACCGAAGCCACAAATGCTTACCTTGAAGCTATTAAGTATTTACAAGCTGCCTACGACTATGAAATGCTATGCGAAACTACTTTGGGCCTGGCCAAGCTTTTCAGAACTACCGGCAAAAAGGATTCAGCGAGATACTATGCAAATTTTTCGATGACCATTGCCAAAACCGGATTCCCGACAAAAGAAATGGAAGCTGCTATTTTTCTTTCTGATCACTATAAAAAAATAAGAAAATTCGATAGTGCTTTTGCTTATATCGATTATGCCCGACAGTTAAATGATTCTATTAACAGCAAAAATAACATTCGGAAATCACAAATTATTTCCAGCAACGAGCAAATTAGGCAATTAGAATTAGCAGCACTTCATATAAAGGAAAAGAAAGACAGGAGTACCCAGTTACAATTGTTACTAATTGCTGTTTTCATTCCAATGTTATTTATGCTAACATTATTATTAAGCAGAGTCATTCTCAGTGTCAGGTTGATTAGATTACTCGGAATTATTTCATTGTTATTTTTCTTTGAATACCTTACTTTATTAATTCATCCAACTGTTGCTAACATTACACATCACACTCCTATTTATGAAATAATTATATTAGTAGTGCTTGCTGCTTTTATTATTCCTGTCCATCATAAATTAGAGCATTGGATGATTCACAAATTATTGCACCGGCATATTGCTAAGCATAAAAAAGAAGTAGAAGAAAATGAAACAGTAGAAGCATAAAAAAGCCGTCTTGGAAATTAAGACGGCTCAAAAATTTCTTTTTAAAATATTTACTCAGTTGGCTTTACCGGACGAGTATCAGCAGTATCAACTTTCATTGTTGTATCCATTGCTGGTGCAGGTGTAGGTTCAGGAGTTACAGTCTGAGTTGTATCTTCTGCTGGAGCATCTGCCTTTTTATCGCTTGCATCGTTACAAGCTACGAATACAAAAGAAAGCATAAAAAGCCCCATTACTGTTTTTAGAAAATTGTTGCGCATTTGGCGTATCATATTTATTAATTTTTAGGGTGCAAGAATACGATATCCGTTCAATATATCCAAGCAGATCATTTCAAATGCTTGCAGATATTGATTTTATTTTCTTTTCACTGAATTTTTCGGCTTTTTGACTGCTACTTTTTTAAATACCAGGTTTTGACGGCATGGGCCATTAAATTCACGGCAATAAAGCCTGGAAGCATTATTTAGTGCACTGGTTCTGGTATTTTCCAATACCTGTGACCATACATTTTGAGGATTTATCTGGCTTTCGCCTCTCACTCTATTTTGAAGAATACGGGTAAAATTAGATGTAAAGAATCCACCTTCCAACGTATCACCCGCAGCTGGTTCACCTTTTTTTGCTGCACAGGCAATATAGGCTCCTTCAGCTTCCATCAATAGCCGCATATAATTTCTACGAATTAAAACTTCAGTTCGCATCATTGCTGGTGGAGGTGGCTCAGGTTCTTCAAGTTTACGGGTAATGCCTGCATCTGTATTGCAACAATCGCCCAACACAAGCGTCAGCCGGGCACCTTTTCCCCGCAAACTATTAAAAATTGTTTCCAGGTTGATGCTGTTCGACCGGAAGAAAGCAGCATTTTTATTGCCATGCCATAAAGCCAGTTGCGGATATTGAAAGGCCGGATCTTTTGAATAGCTGAATCCATGACCTGAATAAGCAAATACAATTACATCATTAGCTTTGACTTTCAAATTACGAACAACAGAATTTACTTTATTGAAGTTGAAATCCTTTCCCTGAATGGCAACATAACGTACTTTCATATTCAGCACATTGGCACCATATCCAAAAAAACGCTGTATGTTATCCCTATCCATCACAGTGGTCTTACTTATCTTTTCATCCAAATCATCCGTCACTGTTATACAATATAATGTTGCATTATTTTTATTCCTGATGGTCAGTAATTGTTCAGGTATCATTGGGAAAGGATAGCTAAATTCTCCGGGTAAAAAATAAGGTGCTAACAGATCCCGGTTAAGGTCTTTGGGTAGCAATAAACGGCCACTTAATATCCCCACACTGTCAGAAAAAACAAATGGGTTTTCCTGCCAGCGAAATGCCGGATAATTATACTCTATATAATAATCCGGTTTTCCAAAATCAGGTATTCTGCCCAGATATGGTTGCGGAGGTTTCTCATTCCCGTTTTGCTTAAACCATATAATCAGATCATTAGCCGGAAAAGCAGCTTTACCTTTAATATTTTTATACGGTATAGCCCTGGTAAAGAGTAAAGTATCTTTTTTAAGCTCGGAGGAATTGCTGTCGGTATAGATTAATTGTTGCTCATATTCCCACAGAACATCTAAGTCAGTAATGATTGCTTCATTCGTCAACGGATCTTTCCAACTTAAGCGAACAAAGCCTCCACCATATTTATCCCGAAAAATAAGTGCTTTACCAGTCTGATGTATTTTACCCGGAAGATTACATTCTATTTCAAAAACAGATTGCCCCTGAACAACATTAAGAAAAAATAAAAACGCAAAAAGAAAAATAAATATCCGCATATAAATTTTTAAAAACTTATTTTAAAAATACCGAATAAGAAGTACAACATTGCTGAAATTTGAAAAAAAATTGCATGGAGTTAGACTTTATGAACCCAAATGCAGTAATACATGTGAACATCCATTGCGTTGCATTTATTTATTGAAGCATTTGCATACGTAGACTTTTGTACATTCTGTACGCTATTGTGCAAGAAAAAAACTTGGTAAACTATTACTTATTTGCATTACACCGAAGCAAAAGTTTTCTTCCACTCGCCTCTCATCTTAATAACGCTGAAATATTTATAACTAACGAGAGAGCTTTATTAGAGTGGTTTGAATTTTTAGTGCAGACAGCAACCATTACGTTTAATTATATTCATCGATGTAATTGGAGAAATTAATTTTCTGATCAATTGAATAAAATCCGATACCGCATATTGCAGATTTTAGAATACCGGCAAAAAAATTGGTGATTAACTAATGAATTGGATTAAATTTTCAATCTGTTTCTTCAGCTTTAATTTCATTAGCAATAAATGAATGCGGGATTTGTAACTTTACTACATAGATCTCATCTGACAATATAAAAAATAAAAAGCCTATAATTTATAGTTACTTTTTAGTTGTCCCTTTAAATTAAACTGTAATATTTTACTTAAACTCGTAATAAAATTAAATTTCTGAATTTAAATAAATAATTTATTACCAAATCATATCAAAATGAAGAAGAATCTGCTATTATTTTCAGCTTTACTGCTGCTTGTTGTAGCTAATGCACAATAATAGGATCATGTAACTGCCGGTGTTACTGGTGCTTTGAACATGGCAAAATTCAATGTAAAAACCAGAAATTCATCTACAACTGCCCTTGATTATAAGTTTCACTCTGATGGAGTGGGTGGATTCTGGATTAATATTCCGCTAAGTGAACGACTTTCGTTAGAACCGCAAATGCTATTCATTAGCAACAGTTATAAACCCGATAATGCTACCGTAAAAGATTACGATGGAAAGATCAATTATTTCGGCATTCCCCTTTTGTTAAAGATCCATGCCAGTAAGTATATAGCTTTTCCTGTAGGTGTACAATTCGATATGCGAACATCTATTAAGTCAAACACTATTTTTTTTGATAAAACTGATTTTCAGAATTTTAGTTTCGGACTTACCGGAGGAGTTGAAATTCTTCCAAAAGCAAGGGTTTCTGTTTTTGGTAGATATATCTACGGTCTTACAAAAGTGAATAACCTGGGTAATTCAAGAAGAGCTTATGATCTGACCAATCAGAACATTTATGCCGGACTAAAGATTAAGTTCTTTGATTTTGTAAAAAATAAAAAAGTGGTACCACCACCAGAACTACCTCCTCCTCCTGCTGATACAGATGGAGATGGTATTAATGATGATGTAGATAAATGTCCTACAGTACCAGGAGTTGCCAAATATAATGGATGCCCTGTACCAGATACAGATAAAGATGGCATTAATGATGATGAAGATAAATGTCCTACAGTACCAGGATTACCAAAATACCAGGGATGCCCAATTCCGGATACGGATGGTGACGGTATAAATGATGAACAAGATAAATGCCCTACAGTACCAGGATTGCCAAAATACCAGGGATGCCCAATTCCGGATACAGATGGTGACGGCGTAAATGATGAAGAAGATAAATGTATCAATAAGCCTGGGCCAAAAGAAAATTTTGGTTGCCCTGTTATTCCACCAACAGTTAAAAAAAGAGTAGAAGTAGCAGCTAAGAATATATTATTTATAACCGGAAGTTCTAAACTACAATCATCCTCTTATAAAGGCTTAAATGATGTTGTTGCAATCATGAATGAAAATTCAGAAATGTTACTACAAATTGATGGTCATACCGATGATGTTGGTAGTGATGAAATGAACCCAAAATTAAGTGAGAACCGGGCTGCCTCAGTTAAAACATATCTTGTAAGTAAGGGAATAGACGAGAGCCGTATTACATCAAATGGTTATGGTGAAACAATGCCTATTGCTGACAATAAAACTGCAGCCGGTCGTAAACAAAACCGTCGTTCTGAATTAACTTTAAGCTATTTCAAAGTTATTAAATAAGTTTTTTTAATTTATTCTTAAAGTCCTGCTTTCTAAAGCAGGACTTTTTTTTATTTAACACTATTTATTATATTAATTGTGGTATATAAAGGCAGTAAATTGAAAATTACTCCCGTAATAATAAAATGTACTAATTGGTAGTCTCAAGAAATTTAATGGCCAACAGTTTACAAATGCATTGGCAGGTGTTTCCTTATACCTGCCAAAGAAAAAAATCGTCATTCACCCGATTAATTATTTTTTGTTTTAGACATATCAATTTTCCATGTTCCCATTTCTTTTACCAATGTAATGGTTGTTTTTGTGCTGAACATTTTTTCTTCGCATATAACTGTAGCCTCATCTCCATTAATAAAAGGTACGCCTATGGTTAGATGATCAACCATTGATTCAGTCATTGCAATATCCTTATCAATATTAGGGTTTCCTTTTTTTACTTCTAAATAAGCTGACTCTACTAATTTTATTGACGCCTCACTTTTGGGAGTACTGATCAATCGCAAGCTGTCATATTTATGAGCCTCTGTATAATGCCAATAATTTAAAACAATTTCTTTAAGTTCCTTTTTATCGTCAGCTGCTGTGTCTGTTTTAGTTTTACAGGCAACAAAAAATATCAGGCTTACTGCAATTGCAGTAAAAAAGAATGTGCTTTTTTTCATAGCTGCGAAATTATCTGTTTTGGCAATACCGAGATATCAGTCGAAAAAAATATGTTAACTTTTTATTCGTTTTACTATTTTACCTTCTTTAATAGAAAGATGTAAAAAAACTATTGCAATAATGCTCAGGAGGATT
>JAHEMN010000033.1 GCA_024643645.1 Chitinophagaceae bacterium
CTTGCAAAAAATGTTGTTGTATCTATTGATAAAAAAATCATGTGCTTATTTTCATTAATAACTTTTTATCATTAAAATTTTATTCCCATGAAACTCATAAAAGCAATACCCATTAACCCCGTAATAATAAATGTAATTCCCAATCCTCTCAGTGGTGCCGGCACATTTGAATAACGGATCTTTTCCCTGATGGCTGAAATAGCTACGATCGCCAAAAACCAACCAACACCTGAACCCAAACCAAAAACTGTAGCCTCACCCATTGTTGCATATTCTCTTTCCTGCATAAATAATGCACCACCTAATATGGAACAGTTAACCGCTATCAATGGAAGAAAAATACCCAACGCTGCATACAGTGCCGGAGCAAATTTTTCAACAACCATTTCTACCAATTGCACAATTGCTGCAATAGTGGCAATGAAAACAATAAAGCTCAGAAAACTAAGATCAACTGCAGCCAGATCTGCTGACAACCACTTTAATGCACCAGCTTTTAATATATAGTTTTCCAGCATATAACAAATTGGAACAGAAACGCCCAATACAAATATTACAGCTATGCCCAGACCAACTGCATTCTTTACTGTTTTCGAAATAGCCAGGTATGAGCACATCCCTAAAAAATAGGCAAAGATCATGTTCTCAATAAAAACAGCTTTTATAAACGTATTAAAATATTCCATAAAAAATATTTAATCTGATTCAATTAATTTTCTATTTCTGCTTCGCTGGATCCAAATAAGTATCCCTACAACAATTAATGCCATCGGTGGTAAAATAGCCAGGCCGTTATTAAAATATCCTGCTTTATACATCGCATCCGGCACTACCTGGTAACCCATCAATGTACCGTTACCAAACAATTCTCTAACAGCAGATACCAGTATTAGTATAACACCATAGCCTAACCCATTTCCTACGCCATCTAAAAATGCAGGCCATGGTTTATTACCCATTGCAAAAGCCTCCAGCCTTCCCATGATGATGCAGTTGGTGATGATCAACCCAACAAAAACAGAAAGCTGTTTACTTACATCATACACATAAGCTTTCAACACCTGGTCTACCAATATTACTAACGTTGCAACAATCGTTAACTGAACAATGATCCTGATCCTGGAAGGAATTGCATTTCTGATCAATGAAACTACAAGGTTTGAGAATGCACAAACAACAATAACGGCTAAAGCCATCACCAATGATGGTTTTACTTTCACTGTAACCGCCAATGCTGAACAAATACCTAATACCTGAACAGTGATCGGGTTGTTATCATTCAATGGATCCTTGACCAGCTTTCTGTTTTTGGCCGACAAAAAAGGTTCTCTTATTTTTTTTTGTTTCGATAAAGGTTCTGTTGTTTCAATACTCATAACCATTTATTTAAAATGCCAATTAAAAATCTGTTATTCCATAGCAACTTTCCTTTCTTTCATCGCTGATTCGAAATAAGGAATATAATTTTTCAATGTTCTTTCAATCATTTCAGAAACACCTGTACTGGTAACTGTAGCTCCGGATATAGCATCCACACCATGTGGATTATCCGGGTCTACTTTTCCCTTAATCACTTTTACTGAAACGAATTTTCCATTCTCATCCAATATTTTTTTTCCAACAAATTCCTGCCGGAATTTTTCAGTTTCTATTTCTGCTCCCAATCCGGGAGTTTCTCCTTTGTGTCCGAAACTGACACCGTAAATTGTATTCATATCTTCTTCCAGTGAAATATATCCCCAGATGGGTCCCCATAGTCCTTTTCCTCGTACTGGAATGATATAAAATTTTTTATTTTCTTTATCACATACAAATAATGGAAACAGTTGCTTATCTGCATTGCCGGTTCTTACTTTGTCCAGTTCTTTTTTAAGATCAATATCAAAAGCAGCCACCTCCCCCTTTACTGATTCTCCTTTCACATTCAACACTACCTGTGTAGGTATATATTCATCAAATAATTTTTCTGCATCTGTTGCACTACTTTCTACACCAACACTTCCTAATATATTCTGCATCTTTTCGATCCTTATATTTTTATTTTGCAACGGACCAAGACCTATAGCAGCCAATGATAATAAGACTGCAACAATTATTACCATGATGGAAGAAAAAATAAATATGTATTTATTGTTGTTCTTATTCATTACTTATCTTTTTCCGTTTCATTCTTCTTTTAATATTTGCTTCTATTACATAGTGATCGATCAGCGGAGCCATCACATTCATAAATAAAATCGCCATCATCATCCCCTCCGGATAGGCAGGATTAAAAACCCTGATCATGATAGCAAGCAATCCGATCAAAAATCCATAGATGAATTTGCCTTTATTTGTCTGGGCTGCCGTTACCGGATCTGTTGCCATAAATACAGCACCAAATGCAAAACCTCCTAACACCAATTGATGAGCCGGATCGATCTGCATCAGTGTATTAGCACCAATCAAATTAAATATCAATGCCATTAAAAATCCACCTATAAAAACGGATAACATGATCCGCCAACTTCCTATTCCGGTGTATAATAAAATAGCAGCACCGATCAAACAGGCCAATGTAGAAGTTTCCCCAATAGATCCGGGAATAAAACCAAAAAAGGAATCTGAAAAATCAGGAATCTTATCTGCAAAACCAGCTGCTGCATTACCTAACGGTGTTGCACCACTAAAACCATCTACCAGCTGCTGCCCTTTTGCCAAACTGGTATTGATCCATACTTCATCACCAGACATTTTTGTGGGATAAGCAAAAAACAGAAATGCCCTTGCCGTTAATGCAGGATTTAAAATATTCATACCCGTACCTCCAAAAACCTCTTTTCCGATAACAACCGCAAATATGGTGGCAACAGCTACCATCCATAAAGGAACATCTACCGGCATTACCAATGGTATCAAACTGCCCGTTACAAGATAGCCTTCATTTACCTGATGCTTTCTGATGATAGCAAATAAAAATTCTACACTTAATCCGGCCACATAAGAAACAATAACAATGGGAACTACTTTCGTTGCACCAAATAATAAATTATCAAATAACGTTGTACCTGCTACTCCTATAGATAAATAATGCTGATAACCCGCATTCCACATGCCAAAAAATAAACATGGCATCATGGCAAGTAAAACAAGGATCATTGTACGCTTCAGGTCGATCGCATCACGGACATGGACACTGCCGGGTAAAGTGGTATCACCCGGAACATAAAGAAATGTTTCTATAGCATTAAAGGCAGGATAAAACTTTTCCAGCTTCCCTCCTTTTTCAAAGCTGGGTTTGATATTATCCAAAAATCTCCTGAGTGGCTTCATCCGAATTTAGTTTGTTTCAATACCAATTAATAACCGGTCAATTAAATTATATTTTCGATGATACTATATTCAAGATCTTTATAGCCAAACTTAAAATGTTACTGTTTTCCTCTAACCAAATTCTTTTCTGATCATTTCAAGTCCTTTGCTTACTATGTGTTGCGATTCTATTTTTGAAGTGCAAACAAACTCACACAGTGCAAAATCCTCTTCTATCACTTCATATATTCCTAATTTCTCCATTAGTTCAAGATCCTCTACTAAAATTGATTTTAAAAGCTGTACCGGATAAATATCCATAGGAAAAACTTTTTCGTACTGACCTGTCATTACAAAAGGTCTTTCTTCTCCATGCATGTTCGTATCGAGATCATGCTTTTTGCCCGGCATCAGCCATGAAAAAAAGGCTCTTGATACACTGAATTTATCTAACCCCGGTTTTAACCAACCAATAAATTCCGGCTCGTCACCTTCCGGGATTACAGTGATCTGTGAATCATAAAAATTCAAATACCCTTCACTGTCTATTTGTTTACCGGTAAGTATATTTCCACTTATTATCCTGCTTACTCCTTCTTTTAAACCGGCATCTGCCATTATATTTTTAATTGAGGCGCCGGCAATTGTTTGATAATATTTTGGAGCATTAACCATGGAGCCTGTTACTGCAATCGTTTTTGAAAGATCAAATTTCCCTTTGTTGAATAATCTACCGATAACCAATACATCCTGCGGTTGTACATACCACACTACTTCTCCTTTATTTACCGGATCAATATGATGTATTTGTACTCCGACGTTTCCGGCAGGATGTGGACCGGAAATCTGATTTACTTCTACTCCTTTCGCATCAGCAAAAACGGAAGGGTTATCGATACCACTTTTAATATTCAGATGTACTTTACCCTCTGTCAGCCGTTGCAAAGCATCCAGGCCAGTTTGAAAATCTTCATCCTGATCCTTCATAATAAAATTCAAATCAGGAGCCAATGGATTACTGTCAAATGCGGAGATAAATACAGATTTCGGATTATCGGCAGGATTAGCAACTATTCCATATGGCCTTTGTCGGATAAATGGCCATACACCACTATTGAGTAATCTTTCAATAATAGTTTCCCTGGTAAGGTCTTTTGGTGCAGCCCTGTCAAATTTCAGAAATCTGATTTCTTTATCGGCAAGAATTTTTACTTCAAGAATCTTTCTTTTTTCTCCCCGGAGGATCTGAACAACTTCACCGCTAACAGGTGAGCAAAATTTTATTGTTTCATTATCGTTGTCATAAAACAAGGGAGTACCGGTCAGCACTTCATCACCTTCCTTTATCAGCAGTTTTGGAACCAGGCCTTTAAAATCTGTTGGCTTCAAAACAAATGTTTCCGGCAATGGCAATACTTCAATCAACTGACCAGCTTCACCAATCAATTTGATATTTAATCCTTTATTAATTTTAATATGCTTTGCCATAATGCATATAAAGTGATTATGAACACTTTAACTAATCTACAATATAACCAAACAGATTAAATTAAAAGTGACCTATTTTATTATTTGTGAAAATTCATTTATATGTATAAAGAAAGACTTGTATTTTTATAGAAACAGATAAATCTATTATTTTCAAGTATTGTATCAACCTTTAAAATAAATATAATATGGGAAAGGTCAAAAACATTTTAGACAGCAAAGGCAATAAAATATTCTCCACTACTCCGGAAACCACTGTTTATGATGCTTTGGTACAATTACATGAAAAAAATATCAGTGCCCTTCTAGTTGTAGAAAATGATAACCCGATCGCAATGTTTACTGAAAGAGATTATGCCCGGAAAGTAATATTAAAAGGAAAATCATCAAAAGAAACATATATCAGGGAAATAATGAGTCCTGAACTCATAACAATATCACCGGATAAGTCTATTGAAGATGCGATGCGGTTAATGACAACAAAATTTATCAGGCATCTGCCTGTAACTGAAAATGATACTCTGCTTGGCGTTATATCGATAGGAGATGTTGTAAAATATTTAATTGAAGAGCAAAAATATATTATCGGAAATCTTGAGAACTATATAAAAGGCACTTAAGTTCAGATTACTTTCCCCCTCGATTCAGGATTAAAATCTTTTAGTAATTGAACAATTTTACAAAAATAAATCAGGTACTATTATTTGCTTCTATAAACTCATTGATATAAATCTTAAAAAGTAAGATTATATAACTAATCAGTAATGGCCCGAAGATCAGACCGATAAAACCAAATAACCCCAATCCAATAATAACTCCCAATACTGTTACTACCGGATGTACATCCCCTAATTTTTTTAAAATTGTAATACGGAACAGGTAATCAATATTTCCGGTAATTATCAAACTATAAAATAACAAACCCGTTGCATTTAATGTATCGCCACTTAAATACATGTATAGCACCAATGGCACCCAGATTATCATTGTACCCACTACAGGGAAAAACGCAAAAACACCGGTAAGGAACCCCCACAATACAAAATTATCAACACCGAATATTAAATACCCTATAGTAGCAGTTACTCCCTGAATAATTGAGATCAAAGGAATACCGATAGCACTTGCTTTTACCAGACGCTTGGTTTCATGTGCCAGTAAATGAATATTCTTTTTTTTCAGTGGTAATATAGTTTCGAGATAAGCTTCCATCTCTTTACAGTGTACCAGCATATAATATAATACAAAAAGCAAAATGGCGAGGTTGGCCAATAAATTGGCAGTACTGTTTACCAGACGGGGAAGAATTGCTGATACCTTTTTTTGAAGCTCTGATAATGTTTCTTCTGACACTAAACTGATACCTGCTTCTTGTTGCATATTTTTTATTGCAACTTTCAAATCGCCGAACATGGCAGCAGGATCACTTAAAAAAGGATGGATCTGTTTTTCCAATAATGTAAAAGTAAAATAGACCAGTGCAACCGGTAATAAAAAATAGATCAATAAATATAATCCTGCTGTCCATCCTTTTCTCCACTTGCGATAATAAATCAACTGGAAATAGCTTTTTCTGCTTATGATATATAACGTTAAAGCACCAAGTAAACCAGGCAGAAAAATATACAATTCTTTAATGACCAGAAAGATCATTAACACCAAAATCATCAATATGATGATCTGTTTGATATTTCTATTAAAATTTGAAACAGGCTGCATGATTAAAAAAGAATTTTAAACAGATAAAATCCTACATAAAGATAAAACCAAAAACCCTGAACATAAATATGTCAGGATTAAGATAACAGAAATTATCATTTAGTATGCTGATCTTAATAAAAAATAATCTTGAGAATGATCATACCTTTTGAGAGAGAAACAGATATAAGAGATAAGAGTTATTCAATAAATACGTACAATTGAACTGCAAGTGCTTTTTCAATAAATTAAACACCTGTACAACTAGCTCACATTTTGAAATTCCTTTAGCTTATCGAGAAAGTATTTTACATCATCATCAGTAAGCTGTTTGAAATCATCGTAAAATGCACCAACACCATAAAATTCATCCGGAATATGAACAGCTATCAATTCATCTACATAAGCAGCTAATAGTTGTACTGAACTTTTAGATGCTACCGGTACAGCTATGATAATTTTTGCCGGCTCCCTTTTCCGTAAAATATTTATTGTAGCCAATAAAGTATTACCTGTTGCAATTCCATCATCTATCACTATCACCGTTTTTCCTTTTAACTCTGCAGGCCTGGCATCTCCCATAAATTCTTGTTGCATCTCTTGTAACCTGTTACGTATCCTCCCGATCTCTTTATCAATATATTCATTTGAAACCCCCTCATGCGAGTTTACAAAAAAATCTGTTAAGCTGGCAGCACCGATAGCATATTCCTTATTGGCCGGATGGCCGATCTTTTTTGTCAATATCAATTCCAGTGGAAATCCAAGTTCTTTTGCAACCGAATACGCTACCGGTACACCTCCTCTTGGTACTGCTAAAACAACACCGGGATCATTTTGATACTTTCTTAATTTAGCAGCCAGCATCTTGCCAGCTTTTAATCTATCCTGAAACATTTTTATTTTTTAAATATTTTTTTAAGCTTTCTATTTTTTACACTTTCACAGGTGATAAATATTTTTCGAACCAGAATGAAGCCAGTTCACAAACTCTTTCCATCGCACTTCCCTCCTCAAACAAATGCGTTGCTCCGTTGATGATCTCTAATTTTTTTTCGCATTGCAACTCTACAAAAGCTTTTTCATTTAGTTTTAGTACATCATAATCCAATCCACCTACAATTAATAATACCGGAGCTTCAATTTTTGGCAAAATATCCATTACAAGATCTGGCCGACCTCCCCTGGAAACAACAGCGTTGATATCCGGCAGATACTCTGCAGCCTTTAAAGCTGAAGCAGCACCAGTACTTGCCCCAAAGTATCCTAGCTTAGCATTCCTAGCTTCAGGTTTTTTCATTAACCATTCTGTAGCACCAATCAATCTTTTGGTCAATAATTCGATATCAAACCGATTGTGATAATGCAGATCTTCTTCAACGGTTAACAGATCAAATAACAGTGTCCCGAATTTATTTATGTGCAAATTATTTGCCACTAATTGATTCCTGGGGCTCAATCTGCTACTACCACTACCATGCGAAAAAATCACTATTGAAGTGGCTTTGAGTGGTATAACTAATTGTCCTTTTAAATGTACACCCCTTACCGGTATATCTACTTCACTATTAAATTTAAAATCCATGCTTAAATTATTATTCTGGTAAAACAATCGGAGCAACCGCTTTTAAGTTTATTTCATATTCCGCCAACTGAGTAAGCCGGTCATCGATCTGTTTTTCATTGATCTCGATCTCATGAAACAGATTCCCATATTTTTTCATACCTAATGCTTTTGCATAAGCTGCTGCAGTACCATATTTCCCGATCTTGAAATGATTGATCAGTTGAATACTGGCCAGCAGACTTGCATTTTTTATTTCAAGATCGCTACAGATTTTTAACCGCTCTTCTGCTTCTTCAATAAATGATTGCATGATCTTATCTCCTAATGCTAAGGAACTGATCTTTTCGTCTTCAATAAATTTTTGGAGTTTTTCAACATGCTGTTCTACTATGTCAAGATACTTCTGCAATATCCCTTTTAATTTTACTGAACTTGCCACATTTATCCAGACTGGCAATTTCTTTTTTAACTGAATTTCAGCACTAATATATTTTGTTGCATTATAGTCCAATAAATTGTGCAGATTCGTAATGTTTGATTGACTTATATCATTCATAATAGTATTATTTTAATTATAGTGAAAGTCGTTTTTTTTCATTTTTATAACAATGACCATCATCAAGAAAAACAGTGATAGCACTCATTGTTAAACCCTGTGAAATATCCTTGCTTAGATAAAATTTTAAAGAAAGGAAAATTTGTAAATACAGCATCCAATCAGCAAGATTGTTTACTTTTTAAATCTTGTATTATGCGTAATTATTTTACCAAAGAAACAACGCTAAATGAAAAAGAAGCCATTGCTTCTATTCAGATATATTCTCATCCATTAAAAAATAAAACAGACCTCAATCCGCTGTTTGATAAGATTGGTGATGCCCGTATTGTAATGCTCGGAGAAGCATCACATGGCACCAGTGAATACTATACCTGGCGGAGTGAAATCAGTAAAGCCTTAATTGAACAGAAAGGTTTCAATTTTATTGCAGTAGAGGGAGACTGGCCAGATTGTTATCGGCTTAACCGGTATATAAAAAATTATACGGGCACTTCAACTAATGCAAAAGAAGTTTTGACTGAATTCAAAAGATGGCCAACCTGGATGTGGGCAAACTGGGAGGTCGTAGCATTAGCTGAATGGCTTTATACTTATAACAAACCTTTAAACAAGAATAAAAAAGCAGGATTTTACGGATTGGATGTTTATAGTTTATGGGAGTCGCTTGATTCCATTATGAATTATTTGAAAAAAGCAGATCCGGCAGCACTTAAAGTAGCTGAAGAAGCTTATCAGTGTTTTGAACCCTATAAAAAAGAAGAAGGGCAATCTTACGCAAGAGCATCTCAATTTGTACCGGAAATATGTGAAACCGAAGTGATAAAATTATTAAAAGAAATCCGCATCAGAATGAGTGCATATAATTCTGATCATGAAAATGTTTTTAATACTGAACAGAATGCGATGGTTGCAGTGAATGCTGAAAGATATTACAGGGCAATGATAAAAGGCGGACCACATTCCTGGAACATCAGGGACAGGCATATGGCTGATACACTTGAACGACTACTTGATTTTCATGGTCCTGATTCCAAAGCAATTGTATGGGAGCATAATACACACATTGGCGATGCAAGGGCTACCGATATGGCAAATGAAGGAATGTACAACATCGGTGAATTGGCAAGAATAAACTATTCCAATAAAGAAACATTCCTTGTTGGTTTCGGATCGTTTAAAGGATCGGTAATTGCTGGAAAAAGCTGGGGTGCTGAAATGCAGATGATGGATGTGCCCCCTGGCAGAGATGGCAGTTGGGAAAAGCTTTTGCATAAAGCAGGGGCAAATGATAAACTACTGCTGATGGATGACTTATCTAATGATCTATTTATGGAAAATCATATACCGCACAGGGCAATCGGTGTAGTATACAATGCCAAATATGAACAATATGGCAATTATGTTCCCAGTATATTGCCATTAAGGTATGATGCATTTATTTATATTGATAAGAGTAATGCCCTGCATCCGCTGCATATTGAACCAGATGGACATCAAATACCTGAAACTTATCCATTTGGAGTATAGATGAAAGTATCAAATAAGTAGTTGATACAATTGAAATTATAAAACATCAACAAGTATTAAACAGTGCAATTGCTATCCTGAAATCATTTTAATTACTGATTCCCATCATTGGAATTAATCGCATCATCATTTAGCTTTAAAAAAGATAGGAAATAATCTTTTTCAATGAGATCATAATTCACTGTAGCATGTTTACAATTTTATATATAGGATCAAACATTGATAATTCGATACTTACTTTTTTATCGGTGTGGTTAATTACAATATTCATTGTATTTGCAGGATTCAGATATGCAAAAAAAGTAATAGCATTTGTAATGATTAAACTGTACGATTTTTTTATACAACATAATATTTTAAAACTATGATTTTAGAGATCCATAATAATAAAACGATTGAAAATATCCGTAATGAGTTTTCGGAAATATTTCCATGCCTGGGCCTGGAATTTTATGATGAACCACATAAGATACAAGAGGCATCTTCAAAGAAAGATCAATACCCCCATCATTTAAAATTGGGTGAGATCAGAAAAAAAGATAACCCCGGGATGCTTGAAATTCATCCCTGGTCGAAAACAAGTGTGATTGAAAAAGAATTTAAATCCCGGTTTGGATTAAACGTTCAGATATTCAGACAACATAAAGACAAATGGATACAAACTGTTGGCACTGATGAACTAACACTGAAAGAACAAAATGAGATCGGAATTAATACAAAAAAAGATTCTCTTCATGGATCAAACAGACACATAGAAAAAGAAAAATTTTTATAACAAACAATATAAAAATGGTCAGTTTTGAATCTCATATAAAAGGAAATAAACCTGTTGTAGTTGATTTTTCAGCAGACTGGTGCAGACCTTGTAAATTGATGGAACCTGTCATTCATGAAGTAAAAGAAAATATAGGTGACAGAGCTACAGTTCTGGAAATAGATATAGACAAACATCCTCACTATAGCCAGGAATATAATATATTGGGAGTTCCTACTTTATTGATCTTCAAAGATGGAAAAGTTGTATGGAGAAAAAGTGGTGTAGTGCCTGCACATGAGATACTGCAGGAATTGAAAAAGTTGTTTATTTAACAACCTGGCTTACCATTTAAAATAAGATTTACAGAAAGGATATTAGCCATGAAAAAGGGATGTTTTAATTTATCATGCTGACCACAACTGATATATGGAAATTAATTGCAGGTATTGCCATCTTTATGCTGGGAATGAATTTTCTGGAAGATGGTTTAAAAAAACTTACCGGCAGAAGATTTAAATTATTTTTAAAGCGGCAAACTTCCAATAACCTTAAAGCAATTACAGGTGGAACTATTATTACCGGATTTCTGCAAAGCAGTTCCGTTGTCAGCTTAATGGTATTGGCATTTGTTGGTGCCGGAATAATAACAGTACAAAATGCACTGGCGGTGATCTTAGGTGCTAATCTTGGAACAACTTTCAGTAGCTGGATAATAGCAACAGTTGGATTTCAAATCAACATAGAGAGCTTTTCTTTACCAATAGCCGGAATTTCAGGAATTGCAATGATGCTGGCTAACAAAGAGAATAAGCTATTTCACTGGAGTAAACTATTATTTGGATTCAGTTTTCTATTCCTCGGATTAAGCTATATAAAAACCGGAATGGAAAATGCAGTGCTCAACTTTGATCTTGGTCTGCTGAAAGAACAACCTGCGATCATCTATTTACTAGCAGGGCTCCTTATTACATCACTCATACAATCAAGCTCAGCTACTGTTGCCATTATTCTTAGTGCCCTCAATGCTAACATTATCGGATTATTTGCAGCAACAGCCATGGTGCTGGGCTCTGAAACAGGCACTACAATAAAACTTATTCTTGCCTCAATCAAAGGCATTGCAGCAAAAAAAAGAGTGGCATTAGGAACTATCTCTTTTAATCTTATAAGTACAATAATTGCATTGATATTCTTATTACCCATCAATAATTTTATTGTTGAAACAATCGGAATAAAAAATGACCTGATAGCATTGGTATTTTTCCAAACACTTTTGAATCTCGGAGGAATCATATTATTCTATCCATTCCTGAAAATGTTCGGAAAACTTCTTGAAATGTGTTTCAAAAAAAATGAAAAAGAGACATTATTCATTCACAAAGTGAAGTATAACGAAATTGAACTGGCTTTATCTGCTTTAGAAAAAGAAACACTTCATTTTATTTATCATGTAGCCAAGTTCACTCTTTCTGCTTTTAATAAATCAACTGAAATACTCAACAACCTTCAACTATATAAAGATTTTGAATCTAAAAAAATAATGGAAAAATATGACTATTTAAAACACCTTCATGGAGAATTATATAGCTATTCCATAAAATTGCAAAACCTTATTTCAGACAAAGATTTAACTATCCGGGTCAGGCAACTGATCTCCACTTCCAGAAATATTATGTATGCGGCAAAAAGCCTGAAAGATATACTTCCGGATATTGAACAACTTAAAAGATCATCCAACGATACCAAATTCAATTATTTTCATTTAACAAGAAATAAGTTAGCTGAGTTTTATGAAGAGGTCATCACTTTACTAAAACTAAATGATCACACAATGCATGCAACAGAGTTAGCCAAAATTTATAAAAATGTGCAAGAGGGTTACCGGGAAGGATTAAAAGATCTTTATAAGGAAAGCCTTGTTAAGAGTTTGAATGAGATCGAATTTTCAACACTGGTAAATTTTAACAGAGAGATGTATATGTCTGAAAAATCGATCGTATTTGCATTAAAAGATTTTTTACTGAATGAAAAGGAATCAGCTTATTTCGAAGAACTTCCCGGGTTTATTAGATAATAAAAAACAAAATTTAATATATTTAGATATAAAAATCAGCGGTATGGCAGAAACATCATTTTCAAAAGCAGAAGAATTTACCGGTCAAATAAAAGAATACATTAATAACAGGATAGATTCAATAAAATTAGACCTGGCAGAAAAAACTTCTAAAATTTTAGCAAGTCTGATTGCAGGAATGGCAGTAGCCATATTTATTTTTATGTTCTTCCTGTTTGTAAATATTGCTTTAGCTTATTTTCTCGGAGCATTGATGGATAATATCTGGTTAGGATTCCTTATCGTATCAGGATTATATCTCCTTATTGGTATTATTATCTGGATTGCCCGAATTAAATTGTTGACCATCCCAATTATGAACAGGATCATTGAAATCATTTTTAAACCGGAGAGTGACAATGAAACGAATTAAAAATCTAAAACACTTAAAGGAAGAAAAAAAGAATCTACAGCTCAGAAGAAAAGAGCTGGAAGATCAACTGCAGAATGACTGGCAGGAGGTGAAATCAATGTTGCACATTAAAAATCTGACAAAAGCAATAGCCAGATCCATGCTGGATAAGAAAACAAGTAGCTATATATCTGATAATTCTATTCTGGAAAGTACACTTTCGTTTGGAGCAGCATTGGCTGCAAACAGATTTGCCAAAAAGGCTGGTAAAAAATTCAAATCTATTTTCAAAAAATCCTGATCACACAAAATATGAATTTTAACTATTCTGATTCATATATAAAGTACGAATTGGGAAAGGTATATTTATTCCCTCTTCTCTATACCTTCTATGTAATGCCTTTATAAATTCTGATGTAATGGCAAACTGATCTGCATACTCCCTCACCTGCAAAAATATTTTCAGGTCAATACTGCTGTCACCGAAGTTATAAAACCGGACGAAGGGTTGAAAGTCCTTAATACCTCCTTCCATAGAAGCCAGAATATCCTTTGCTACCTGTATTGAAACCTTTTCCACTTTATCCAGATCACTATCATATCCTACACCTACTAAAACATTAAAGGTGATCTTACGGTCGGTAAGGAAAAAATTCTCAACAATTGAATCTGCCATTTTACTGTTTGGCACAACAATAACATTGTTCTGTGCAGTTTCAATAGTAGTATTTCTCCAGGTAATATCTCTGATAAACCCTTTCTGACCTCCTTCCAACTGCACAAAATCGCCAATATTGATCTTGCCAGAAGCAATCAATTGCAAGCCGGAAAATAAATTAGAAAGAGTAGGTTGCAAAGCCAGTGCTACAGCTATACCTCCTACACCCAATGCTGTTACCAAAGGTGCGATAGCAATACCAAAGGTTTGAAGGATAAAAATTAATCCAATACAATAAACAATTGCTTTTAAGATATTCCCAAGTATTGAAGTGGAAGGAAACTCACTGTCATCTTTTTGAGATCTGATCTGCAAAAGTCCTCCCGCAATTCTTGCAATAACCATTGCCAAAGAAAAAATGAATAAACTTGATACTATTCTTTGAAACGTTAATTCATTTCTTTTAGCAAAAGAAAATGTATCTGTGAAAATGGGAAGTATATAAAGACATGAACCCAGAAAAAACCAGAAAATTATCCAACTGCCTATACTTTCAATAACAAGATCATCAGTTTTCCACTTTGTTTTGTGCGTTAACTTATAAAGAAACGGGAAAATTAATTTCTTTACCAACCAACCTATCACTATTCCACCAATGAGTGCTATCGCAATTTCGATTATGTGTCTATTTTTTAACTCTTCCATTTTTCTATATTCATTTTATCAATCTAATACTATCAAAATCCAACTACAAAAGTAGCCCACTTGACTTAGTATACAATTTATAGCAGTCGATAATGATAATTTTTTTGTCTAAAATATTCTTTTTATCAATTTACCTACTGTCAGTCCTTGTATTATTATAGAAAATATAACTATTACATATATCATAAAAACAAACTGTGTCTTGGGTAATGGCGCAGATAATGACAGAGCCATAGCTATTGATAATCCGCCTTTAAGTCCACCCCAGGTCATCAATCGTATTGTATTATTGTCAGCATGAATATGCTTTTTAAATAATGATGCAGGTATCTTCAGTGATAAATATCTAGATAGTAATGTAATTGGAATGGCTATTAGCCCTGCCACTAAATAATTAATATTAAAATCAAGTGTAAGTAATTCTAATCCTATCAGTACAAAAAGAATGGCATTCATCAATACATCGATCAACTCCCAGAACTTATATACATATAATTCAGTCGTATCACTCATTGCATGTTCTTTCGACCTGCTCCCTGTAAATAATCCAGCTACAACCATTGCTAAAGGACCTGAGAGATGTAATTTTTGTGCCAGTAAATAACCACCCATTACCATGGCTAAGGTTATTAATATTTCGGTCTGATAATGATCGATACCTTTCATCATTCTGTAACCTATCTGACCTAATATCCACCCAAACAAAATACCACCGCCGATCTCCTCTACCAATAACAAACTAAGACCTCCGAATGAAATATTATTTGTACCGATCTTAATGATCTCCAATATTGATAAAAACAAAACAACACCAATTCCATCATTAAATAATGACTCCCCTACAATTGTAATTTCCACATCTTTCGGTGCCCCGGCTTTGGTTAAAATTCCCAATACTGCAATTGGATCGGTTGGCGCTACAAGGGCCCCAAACAACAGGCAATACCAAAAACTGATTGGTGTAAAAAATGTTTGTAATAAAAAGAAAAGCAACCCACCAACTAACAAAGCAGATAACAAAACACCGGCAATGGCAAACACTGAAATAGATCTGCGATTTGCCTTTAGCAGAGATATATCGGTATGCAAAGCACCAGCAAATAAAAGGAAGCTAAGCATAATATCCAGCAGCACTTCACTAAAATCAATTTTACCAATAAAACTATTCGCAAATTCAGAGATAACCGGAAACAGTAACCCTGAAGTGATCAGTAACATTGAAAAAATAAGTGCAATGATCATCATGCCGATCGTCTCTGGCAGCTTTAGAAAACGGGTATTCAGGTATGCAAATACCGAAGTAATGACCACTAAAACTGTAATGATTGCAAATAAATCCATTTAATTAAATTTCGTATAAATCACTTTGCGCAGATAATATTTCCCTGTATTTTTCAAAAAGCCTCGTTTTTGAAATAAAACCAATAAAATTCCTTTCTTTATCTAACACTGGTAAATACCAGGTATGAGAACTGTCAAATTTATCCATTACTTTTTGCATGGATTCATTTTGATATATAATATCCCTTGGTTTTTTTGCAATGCTTCTGATGGTAGTTGAATAATGCTTTTCCGGATCAAAAAGCAGTTTCTTTATCTCATTCAGCTCAATGACCCCAAAAAACTTTTCCTTCTCATCAACCACAACAAAAATATTTTTTTCACTCTTTTTTATTTTATCAACCAGGTCACTTAATTTTTTCTCAATGGCAATCGTTTCATAATTATCAGCCAATATTGATTCCAACTGAATAGAAGTTAAAATGTTCTGTTCTTTCTTATGCGTAAATACCTCACCCCCCATAGCAAGTTTTTTCAATTCCATTGAATATGGTTCAAAGTGCTTCACAATAAAAAAGGAGATCGATGAAACGATCATCAGCGGAATAAATAATCCATATCCATTAGTGATCTCGGCTATCAAAAAGATGGCCGTAAGCGGACTGTACATTACACCACTCAACACCCCAGCCATCCCCACCAAACTAAAATTCCCTTCGGGTACTTTAACCCATCCTGTTGTATTTAAAACCCTTGAAAAGAAAAATCCAAGATATGAACCAACAAATAATGATGGGGCAAAATTTCCTCCGTTACCACCAGAGCCAATCGTAATAGCCGTTGCAATTGGTTTTAAAAGCATAATAGAACCAATAAATATCAATGCCGATAAATTACTTCCTGATATGTTAAATAGATTACTGGCTACAATACCTTCAGGTGTACCATTTGCCAGTTCCCCCACACTTTGATAACCTTCTCCAAATAGTGGGGGAAAGATAAATATCAGTGCTGCCAGAATAACACCGCCTGAAACCGCTTTCAAAAAGATATTCCATTTTAACTGGTGTAAGCGGTTCTCTGCCCGCTTAAAAACCCTTGCGTAATATAAAGAGATAAACCCGGCAACTACACCCAGTACCAGATAATATGGAACATTTACATAATTGAATTCCTCTTTCAATACAAAATTGAACAGGATAGTTTCCTGTAAAATAATTTTTGAACATAAAACACCGGCAACGGCAGAAATGGTAAGAGGGATAAAATAACTGACCATTGTTTCCGTCAATAATACTTCAATGGCAAATATGACTCCGGCAATAGGGGCATTAAATACAGCTGCAATTCCTGCTGCTGCTCCACATGCAATCATCAGTGTTCTTTCCTGATAAGTAAGATCTGCAATTCTTCCAAAAAAAGAACCATAAGAAGAACCCGTTGCCACGATAGGTGCCTCCAGACCTGCCGAACCACCAAGCCCTACCGTAAGTGAACTGGTTAATACATGTTTATAAATGTTGCTTGTTGGGATAAATGAGGACTTTTTAGCTATTGCTTTTAACACCATTGCTATCCCTTTATCAAGAATATTTTTAAAAAAATATTTAATGATCAAAACCGTCAGTACCAACCCTGTTGCTGGCAACAACAGATAATACCACTCGCCATAGGAGAATGATTTCTGTAAATAATGTACTATTATTTTTAAAAGCACCGCAACTAATCCAGAAACAAGTCCGGTAATAACTGAAACCAGGGTGATATATTGAGGCCTGGTAAGATTATTACGTATGAGAAAGAAAACCCGCTGATAAACCGTTCTAAATAATTTCACTTTTTGATTTGAGTATATGCAAATGTAAGAAGAGCATACTACTTAATTTTTACTGAGCATTATCAACAATTGGTATCTCATCACTGATAGCCTGAAGTTTTGGTCTGCCATATGATATTGAACCGATCATCATAATTATACTGGTAGTAAGAATTACAAAAAACAATATTCCCGTATTGAACTTAGAAAGCTTATACATTTCTGGTATACTATAGAATAATAAAACAGTAATTAACCCCCTCGGCATAAAAAATAATTCCGGGAATATATGAGCATGCAAAAAGAATCGCAGATAAATGAACCTGATCACAAATAATATAATAACTACAGAAGTTCCTGATATTATAACATCCACATCCAATAATAACCTGATATCAATTGTTAAACCAAAAATAAAAAAGAAAAAAGTCCGGATTAGAAAACTACTTTCCGCTGTAAGGCCGTGCAATAAACGAACAACGTCATTGACTTGCGTATAACTCATCCATTTATAGAACCGATGAAATGGAGGCAATTGCCAGTTACTTACAATTAATCCGAATAAAAGTATAATTACCAATGCAGGCAGATTCAACATCTTTCCACCTGCATACAGGAATATCAACATTGCAAATACCAGGAAGAAACGAATCTTTGTTTTGATCCTGGTCAGCATTAAAAGGATCAATAATGATAAAATAACACTAAGCACAATTGCAAATGCAACAGATCCGAAGAAGATGGCAATATTGCCAGCTTTTAAAAAATTACCGGCAATAATATAGTTAAAGACAATGATCCCTAAAATGTCTGAGAAAGAGGTTTCATAAACAAGAAATTCTTTTTTATTTTCTTCCAGATGAGAGATACTGGGTATTACGATTGCACTACTAACTACAGATAGCGGTATTGCATATATCAGGCATTTCAAATATTCTTCTTTCAACGTAAAGTATAATAATGCAGAACAAGCTATTGAAGAAAAAGCCAGAATGAATATTGCAGATAAAAGAGCATTACGTATCAATTTTATTTTTTTCCCGCTAACCTGCAAATCCAACCCTGCCTCGAGAACGATCATTATCAATCCAATGATTCCAAAAACTTCTACAGCATAATCGGGTATGGCAAACTCGGCATCATTATATATTAAAAACTCCCGCAGGCCTATACCCGATAATAATAATAAAAGAACAGAAGGAATGCCGGTTTTTTGGGAAATTAAATTATAGACATACGAAAATATTACCAACAAACAGGCCGCAATAATATAGATATATGAGTTTATACCTTCCATGCGACAAAAATAACTTAACCCCTTTGCTTTTCAATATTTTAGATTTTCTTTTTTTCCCGTTTTCTACAGTATTCAAAACCATTAAATTATTCATGCCAATAAACCAGGTAATTGAAAACTCAAATGAATTTATTTATAAAATGACAGGTATTTGCAGATTGACTGTTAGCGCCAAAAGATTGAAAAAAGAATTATAATGATTTAGGAATAACATGTACATCCCGCTGCGGGAAAGGAATCGTAACCTTATTTTCCCTGAAAGATCTAAATACTTTATAGCGGAGTTCACTTTTTATTTGTTCTACATGAAATATATCCTTTGTCCAGAACATTAAATAAAAAATAAGTGCACTATCTCCGAAATCATTAAATCTGACAAATGGCTTGTGATGTTCTGCTTTTATTAACTCTTCTTGTTCATTGGCACAATCCAGCAAACATTTAGTAACAAGATCTATATCGCTGCCATAACTTACCCCTACTTCCACCTGAAATCTGCGGTCATAACTATGATGACTCCAGTTGATCACATTATCTGTTATAAACTTATGATTCGGAACAATTATATCATATCCATCTCTGGTAAGCAAAACAGATGTCCTTAAGTTAATAGCCTGTACTTTACCTACAATATTATCTACCTCCATTACATCACCTACTCTTACTTTTTGTTCAAAAAGCAAGAAGATACCGGAAATAAGATCACTGAAAATATTTTGTAACCCGAAACCAATACCTACCAATAAAGCAGCAGAACCTGCAATTAAAATAGTAACATCAAAACCGGCAATTCTTATACATATGGAAATTACTACAACCCAAATAAAATATTTTATCAGTTGAAACAAAGAGATCCTTCTGCCTCTTTCACCTACACTTACATTTCGCTTTCGAAGTAATATTTTTCTGATCAGGAGTAATAAGACCCAGGTAATGACTATTACAAGTAAAACACCAGCAATCTTTGCCGGTGTAAGAGTAAATTGTCCAAGTTTAAATAATATTTTTTCCCAAAACTCTTTCATTCCAATGCTGATTAGATCTTATTGAATCGTATTTACTTTTTCCTCAACATTATTTTCAACAGGTTTTACTTCCTCTTCATCTCCGGAATAATTCAATTGATAAAGATCCAGTCGCCTGTCTTTCAATGTTTGTACACTACCATAATTATGCAGCTCTGTAAGCAAAGAAAGATCAATATCACTTACTACGATCATTTCAGTATTTGGTGTAGCCTCTGCCTTGATTCCGGTAACGGGGAAAGCAAAATCATTCGGTGTAAAAACTGCTGACTGTGCAAACTGCAGATCCATATTCGTCACCTTCGGCAGGTTTCCTACACTACCGGCAATGGCAACAAAACATTCGTTTTCAATTGCTCTTGCCTGAGAACAAAAACGGACCCTGTTATATGCATTTTGTGTATCCGTTAAAAAAGGAACAAATAATATTTGCATTCCATCCTCTGCTAATTTCCTTGTCATTTCAGGAAACTCTACATCATAACAAATCTGTACACCTATTTTTCCTGCATCCGTTTCAATAACTTTTATTTCATTACCCCCCTGGATATGCCATTCATATTCTTCAGATGGTGTGATATGTATTTTAGAAACACTATCTGTCATACCGTTTCTTTGTAAGACATAAGAAACATTATAAACATTCCCATCCCTTACCTCGGGCATACTGCCGGCTATGATATTCACATTATAGGAAACAGCCATTTTACTCATTGCCTCTACAATTGGACCTGTAAATTGAGCCAATTCTTTTATGGCATGTCGGCTATCCATTTCATTGAACTTGCCCATTAATGGCGCATTGAATAGCTCAGGAAATAAAATAAAATCAGATTCATAATCACTAACGGCATCAACAAAGTATTCTACCTGTTTCAATAATTCTTCTGTAGTATGGTAATGACGCATCTGCCATTGCACCAGGCCAATTCTTATAATATCTTTCTGCCGGAGTAAGATACTTTTCTCATCATGATAAACATTATGCCAGATCAATAATGTTGCAAACCCGAGGCTTTCTTCATCTTCCGGTAAATAATTCCGTAATATTTTTTTTACCTGAAAATCATTAGAGATCTGAAAAGAAAGGGTAGGGTCAAAAATCTCTCTTTTTTTAACTTTCCCGATATATTCTTTTGGTGTAAATGTATCTGCATACATACTATATTTTGGAATTCTTCCACCGGCAACAATTGCTTTCAGGTTTAATCTTTCACATAATAATTTTCTGGCATCATATAACCTTCTTGCTAACCGCATACCTCTGTAATTGGGATGAATGAAAACCTCTATACCATATAAAGTATCACCTTTGGGCGAATGAGTTTCAAAGCTGAAATTACCGGTTATATCCCGGTAGTTATGATTATCACCATACTTGTCATAATTCACAATAATTGATAAGGCACATCCTACAACAGTACCATCAAGTGTAATAACGATCTGGCCATCAGGAAATTTCTGAATAAGTTTTTTGATCGAATCCTCCTTCCAATACTGACCCCCCAGGCTTGAATAAGCCTGTATCATTGACTCCTTTAACTCCTGGTAATCTTCTAACGTAAGATTTCTGATATCTATAATTTCTGCATCCATAAAGACTAATAATTTAATTAAAATACCCGATTGCGGGTATCCCTACAATCTACAAAAATAAAGTGGTATAAAACAGGTGATTTTAAAATACCTTAAATTGAAAATTCAGCTTGTAAGTTACAAAATAGAAACACTCAAATTAGCAGTATCTTTTAAAAATATAAAACAAAATGAGCTTACCGAAAAATAATAAACAGGTTGATATTATTATGAAATATTAATAAACTATTTAGGTAAGATACCTTCCTGTTTTATTTTAATAACGTCAATTTTCTTTTTTAGATCTTCAATTTTGGAGTAAAGCTGTTCGATCTCAAGTTTTATAGAATAGTTCTTAGCTTCCAAACCACTTGCTGTTGCAGATGATTCTTTTTTACTTTTTCTGAGATTAGCATCTATCTGTTTATTCTTCTTTTTGATATCCCTTTCATAGCCTTTTATATCTTTTAATATTGCAGAAGTTTCATGAGCATAATAATCATTCAAAAATTTGATACAAAAATCATTCAATAGATTGTGCATTTCCCCAAACTCTTTCCCGTAATTATCAGGCCCTATAAAAAAGTCATATCCAAATGACATAAAATATTTCATCTCAGAACCCCCAGAAATATCAGTAACCCTTGCATACAGATTCATTCTTTTGTCTGCAATTGCATTGATCGTTACATCTTCAGCATCTATAATATCCCTGTCTGTCAACAAGCCAATTCCTTTTACTTTTATTTTGAAATTTTTTTTAAAATAATCAACCCAGCCTTTTTTTACTGTTTTTGCATCTGCATCAAATGTTACAAAAAGACAAGGCCTTAGCTTATTTTCAAAAGTAATTTCAGTTGTATCTATCCGATAGGTCGTCTGCGCATTCATTTTAAGTACAAAAAAGAATACACAAGCAAATAAAAAATATAGTTTTTTCATGTTACAATTTTTAATGTTTCAAATTTACATTTACATCCGGCATACCAACCAGCTGGAAAGTGGCAGACGCAAATTTTATATTATAAGTTGGCTTTTGAGATTCAGTAAGAATTTTCAAAAAAAGTTCATTTTTAGTTAATCTTCTTCTTTTATAATTCACCACATACCTTATTGTAAATTCAACCCAGTTATCATTTGCAATTACACTCACCATTGGTTCAGTTTGGGCATTTTCCAATAAGTATTTATTTACCAATTTACTCCATTTCGCTTTAGATTGCTGCGTAAGATCACCGGCTGTTTCAATTGCTATTTTTAAAAAGAGTTCTTTTGCTGCCAGATAATCTGAACCATACTGTACAGGTATCTTTATTTCATCCCATAAAAAAGGAAAGTCTGCTGAATAGTTAAATACAGGTGCCTTAAATACAAAACTGTTGGCTATCCTTACAATTCTTCCATTATACAGATCTCCATCCACCCACTCCCCTATTTCCATCAATGTTGTTCTTAATACTCCGATATCTATCACATCACCTTTTATTCCGCTTAACTGTACTCTGTCTCCGGTTTTAAAAAATCCACCAAACATGATTGCCAGCCAACCTGCAAAACTTGCTATTACTTCTTGCAGTGCCAATGCAATACCTGCTCCCGCTACACCTAAAGCAATAGTAAACCCTGCCAGCTTATTACTATAAATGACTAATATTAAAATGATCGTCAAAAAATATCCTGTAAATGAGGATAGCTTTTTTGCTCTGTACTTCAAATCATTATCCCTGATCAGCAGAACCCCTCTTTTTTGAAATAGCCTAACAACAATCCAAATGACAATTATCCCTAATGCCAAAATTATCAGGTTACCATAAGTAGCATTTAATATCCATTTATTTATAAAATCATTCATCGCTAATTATTCAACGCTGTTATCTGATTTTTATAACAGTATCAATTTTATTTTCTGGACCGTTCATGAATAGTACCGGTTCATAATTCATAATCAACACGGCCAATTTTTTATCGTATCCCATTACAGGCGCAGCGGCCGTCAGTATATTTCCATATTGTTCAAATACAAAGACCGAATCAGTTTCCAATATTGACGGCTCATATATTTCTTTTGCTGATTTCCCTTCCATTTTCTTATCCGTTGAAATAATGATTTCTCCATCAGGGTTGATCAAATGAATAAACTGAAAATTCTTTTCCTTGACCAATTCATTTGCATAAATACTCACCTGTTCCATATTATCCCGTAGCATTTCAGACCTGATACTCCAGATGAAAGGCTTTATAATTGCTTTTAAATAATCTTTATTTGAATCCATTAACTGTTCTTCTGCCATTTTTTCTATCGCCTTTTTCTGCTGCCTGCCTTGCAGATCTTTCCAGAAATAAACTATAACTACAGCCAGTAACCCTAAAAGGGCAGTAAACAATATCGGATACTTTCTGATAAACCCTTTAGATGACTTACCATTTTTATTACTGACCGACTTATTTTCTTTGTTCGTTTCTATTGATTCCATTGAACCTGTTGATCCTGCATTTGATTCGTTATCCATTTTTACCACTTTTAATATTTCAAATATTGCTTATAATATATGAATTTACAGTAAAACAGAATTGCAAATAATGATTTTTATCGGTTATGAAATGATTCTTTTATGCTGAAATAAGCATTTATAAGGTATTTATGAATGTTACCTCATTTTCAGGAAAAATCTTATGACTGCAATCAGTATAAATTAAGTAAGTGAGGATCACCCAGAATAATAATTTATTAGTTAAAAACACCAAGTTTATATGAAGAATTTGTGCATTCATATCTGCTTTAAAGCCGATTTCAAGAATGGCCAGGTTGGCAATGTAGAAATGATCTTTAACTCTTCCAGTAATGCGGATTCATTATCCAGGAACTTAAGCACCTGTTGAGGTTTATTTTTTTTAAACAAGGTTGTAAATACTTGTTTCCCGGGAAGTTTGTTGTGATATAGAATATCTAAAAGTGTATTATCATAAAATTCAAACCGTTTTGGGGTATTCGGTAATTTTTTTAGCGACCTCTCCTCTATTAAAAATTCAACTATCTGTTGTGATTGTTTTTGAATAAACTGAAAAGTGTATCCGCTTGATGCTTTTGTTTGTCCACCTGCCGTTCCAATATTCCAACCATTATAATCAAATTCCAGTTTTTCATTGGTCATGGGAATGATGCCAAATTCTTGCTCTTTAATTACATACTTTGAAATGAAAAGATACTTTTCAATGTAGTTTCTTATCTCACTATCGTATTGATCTGGTTGTAGTAATTCTTTAGTAAACAACGTATACTCAATGAGTGCTGTAGTGGCGCTGAAAGGAAGCACATAAACAAAACTGGTACCATGATCCTGATGGACCCTAAAATCCATCATTGTTGCTTTTCCCGGATTGAAAACCGGATGTTCAGCTTCTATGATCCA
>JAHEMN010000161.1:0-817 GCA_024643645.1 Chitinophagaceae bacterium
TACAGTTCTTTACTGGTTGGTAATTGTTGGGACAACTACTTTGGGTACTGAAATTTCAGATTATATAGACAGAACTTTGCATTTAGGTTATGCCCTGGGCAGTTTAATACTTGTTGGCTGCTTGTTACTGACTTTAATTTTATGGAATAAACGTTATAAAAATCTTGAGGTCTATCCAATTACTGAACAACCTAAAGAAATTTACTATTGGATTGCTATCCTTTTTTCAAATAGCTTAGGGACTGCGTTTGGAGACTTTCTGAGTGATAATATTGGCTTAAGTTATTTAAATGGAGCATTGGTAACTGGTGTTATCATATTAGTAGTTATACTGCTTCACTACTATACAAAAATCAATCATATACTTCTATTTTGGATTGCATTTATATTTACCAGACCATTTGGTGCGACTTTTGGGGATTTTCTTACAAAACCCCTAACAAAAGGAGGTTTGGAATTAGGAACTTTACCATCATCATTGGTTTCAATCGCATTAATGGCAATTCTGATTTTTATTTCACATAGACAATATTCCAAACAAACTACAACCTAATTGACGAATCAAAAAATACCTACAAAAAAGGAACACAAAGACAAGAATTATTAAATGAATTTTAAAACAACACTTTTAGTACTTGCCATATTTACATTAACGAGTTATACTTCAACAGCTCAACTGACAACTAATAAAGTTTATATTATTGGTGCCATGAAAAATGTAATGTGGAAAGGACAACTTAATGGCACTATTAACCTTGACACTATATCAAACAAAAAACATCTTTACGGACTTGGACCGGTTGAATTTTTAACTGGC
>JAHEMN010000161.1:827-6416 GCA_024643645.1 Chitinophagaceae bacterium
CAGTATTGACAGATACAACAATGAAAATTGAAGAGACTTTTAATGTTAAAGCTCCATTTTTTGGCTATGCTAATATCAAGAAATGGCAAAGCCATGCTTTGCCTGACAGCATTGAATCAATTGAACAATTAGAAATATATCTTGACCTGATAACCAAATATTCAAAAAGACCTTTCTTCTTTAAACTAATTGGAGAAGTAGAAAATTCAGAAATTCATATTGTGAACTTACCAAAAGGATCTACAGTCAGTTCACCAGATGAAGCACACAAAGGACAAACAAACTTCAACATAGTTGATCAACATGTTTCTATCATCGGGTTTTTCTCAACAGAACATAAAGCAATTTTGACACACCATGATACTTTTTTGCATATGCACCTGATCACAGCAGACAAAACTAAGATGGGGCATTTAGAAAAAGCGAAATTCAAAAGTGGTAATATGAAATTATATTTACCATCAGAATAAAATAGCACATAGCTGATATTAGTTAGACAATTTATCAGCTTTATAATTAAATCCTGCGCCTTGAATACTGATAATCAATAGTCAGACAAGTCATTTTTAATAAACTTTTATTTTTTAACTTCAGTTTGAGTTTCTGATAGGATTTTAGTCTGGTTCGATCAATTAATAGATTCCTTAAAAACGGAAACTAGTTCCGATCTGTTTTACAGTAAAACAACAATGACTTAAAAATGAAAATATTTTATCAAATAGTTTGTTACGCTTTACTGCTTGCAATTTTTACAAATTGCAATGGGCAGAAAAAGAAGAAGACCACAAATCCACAATCAGTGAATACTGACAGTAAGATTATTGGTGGCCCTTTTGAGAATAGCGATTTTATCTACATTGGAATGCCTGATACAATAAAGTCGGTTGATACAAGTGCAGGCTGGAAACAAAACGGGCAAAAACTATTAATAACCGGAACAATCTACAAACTTGATGGAAAGACTCCGGCTCCTGGAGTTATTCTCTATTATTACCATACCGATATTAATGGATACTATTCCAATAAGCCTGGTTTAGATCAAAGGGTAATCAGACACGGCTATATTCGCGGCTGGGTGAAATCTGACGAAAATGGTAAATATTCAATTTATACAGTAAGGCCTGCACCCTATCCTGATACAGATTTTGAAGCTCATATTCATCCTGCGATAAAAGAACCAAACATTGAAAAAGAATATTACATTGATGAGTTTGTTTTTGATGATGATAAATTATTGACAAGTGAAAAAAGAAAAAAACTTGAAAACAGAGGAGGTAGTGGAATATTAAGAGTATTGGAAAAAGGAGACCTTCAAGTCGCTGAACACAATATTATTTTAGGATTAAATATTCCAAACTACCCGGAGCAATTAGAAAAAGAAAAAAGTTCTGGACTTCAGATCGGTGAAGACAATCCATCATTTATTCCATACCATGCATGGGGCCCGGATAAAGGAACAAGGACTTGTCCGGTTTGTAAATATGGACGTTACCACGGCATCATATATTTTGTTGGTAATAACACGAATTGGGATGATATTAAAAAATGGCTGATATTTTTAGAACAGGAAAGTGTAACCAGAAGTAAATATTTAAAAGCTTATTTTGTTTATGGTAATGAAAAAAACTATAAAAAAGAGGACAGAGAAATAGAATTAGAAAAAATTGGTGTAGCGTTGAATTTAAAAAAAATTGCTTTAACCTTTGTTCCTTCAATGACAGATGAGGAAAGCGAAGTCAACCTGAACAAAATAA
Source organism: Chitinophagaceae bacterium (assembly GCA_024643645.1). Lineage (GTDB taxonomy): Bacteria > Bacteroidota > Bacteroidia > Chitinophagales > Chitinophagaceae > JJ008. The sequence goes on from JAHEMN010000161.1 coordinate 2,582, forward strand.
ACCCTGCAGTTGAAAACACATTTATTATTTACAGACATAGTGCAATAATTGACAAGTTTATTGATCTAAAACCAACTACTGAAAATTTCAAAACAATTTCAAATACGCTTGATAAAACGAAAAGTGAGTATTTCAATTTATCTGAACCTACTCGTAATTAATGCAAATTGGTAAAAACAATTATAAAACTTCATAAGTAAATCAAAATAACAAATTGTGACAAAGAAAAATAAAAAGGAGTTGCCGTCAGAACAACGAAAACAATTACTTGGCACATTAAACGTCCGTTTTGAAAAAAACATGAAACGTCATAGCGGTATACAATGGGCTAAAGTACAGGTAAAGCTGGAAGGTGATGTTGAAAAACTTTGGTCACTCAATGAAATGGAAAGAACGGGTGGAGAACCGGATGTTGTAGGTTTTGATAAAAAAAAGGATGAATACATTATTTATGATTGCTCGGCCGAAAGCCCGGCTGGTCGCAGAAGTATTTGTTACGACCGGGAAGGACTGGAATCCAGAAAAGAACATAAACCAAAAAACAATGCAATAGATATGGCTGCTTCCATGGGAATTGAATTATTAACTGAAGAACAATACCGGGAGTTGCAAAAACTTGGAAAGTTTGATGCAAAATCATCGAGTTGGTTAAAAACACCTGCTGAAATAAGAAAACTTGGTGGCGCCATCTTCGCTGATTACAGATTTGGTACTGTCTTCGTATATCACAATGGTGCACAATCTTACTATGGTGGCAGAGCATTTCGTGGCTGCTTGAAAGTCTGAATAATAGCTATGAGGACAAAATCATAATATGGTAAGAATGACAGACATTCCTCATATAGATAAGAAAAAATATAAGCTGCTTTCACCAATAGTGTTGGCCTGGTTACTACCTGTCACAATTTTTATTCATCAACTGGAAGAATATTTTGGAGAATTTCCTGCATGGTTTTCAAATCTGTTAAATGCGGAATTATCAAACAATGATTTTTTGATGATAAACGGAATCGGGCTTTTTATTTTTATAGCTATCGCCCTGATCTATACCTTTTCTAAAAACAATATGCTTTTAGTTGCTTTGGGAACACTTGTTTTTGTAAACGGGATGACTCATTTGATTGCAAGTATTTTAACTTTATCCTATTCACCAGGTACAATTTCCGGCACTCTACTTTTTATCCCATTAGGAATTATTATATACAAAAAGATACTACCACTTTTAAAAGAAAGTGAAAAAATCATTGCTATTACATTAGGCATTATTTCATTGCTTGCTGTAAGTATTGTGGCAATAAATATTTAATAAAACAACTGATCATGGAACAAATAACTGTAACAACAATCGTAAACATTCCTGTTGAAAAAGTATGGAAATTATGGACAGAACCAATTCATATAATGCACTGGAACAATGCTTCACCGGAATGGCACACAACATTTGTAAAAAATGAACTAAATACTAGTAACCGATTTTGCTTTCGAATGGAAGCAAGAGATGGAAGTTTTGGTTTTGATTTTAGCGGTAAATATGATGCAGTAGATCAACATAAAATGATCGCCTATACACTTGATGATGGAAGAAAAGTGAAAATTAATTTCTCCGGAGAAGATGGAAAAACAACCATCAACGAAACTTTTGAACCGGAAACACAAAACTCTCATGAATTACAGCAAACTGGATGGCAGGCCATACTGAATAATTTTAAATCCTATGCAGAAAAAAATGATAAGGCCGAATTTCTTCAATTTGAAATTCACATCAATACATCCATAGAAAATGTATACAATAAAATGCTAGCTGAAAATTCATATAAAGAATGGACCAGTGAGTTTAATCCTACATCCTATTATAAAGGCAACTGGGAAAAAGGCTCAAAGATCCTTTTTGTTGGTACAGATAAAAATGGTGAAGAAGGTGGTATGGTAAGCCGAATAAAAGAAAATATACCCAATAAATTTATAAGTATTGAACATATCGGAATTCTAAAAGGAGATAAAGAAATTGAAAGTGGAAAGGAGGTAGACGGCTGGGCTGGTGCGTTAGAAAATTATTCTTTCAAATCAGCAAATGGTCAAACTATATTATCTGTTACAATAAATGTCAACGAGGAGTACAAATCCTACTTTATTGACACATGGCCTAAGGCACTTAATAAATTGAAATCTATTTGCGAAAAATAATTAATAAATAAAAAAAGAATCATGGCCAGAGTTAGCACCTATTTAAATTTTTCCAATTACACAGAAGAAGCTTTCAACTATTACAGATCAATCTTTGGTACAGAGTTTACAGAGCCGGGTATTCAGCGTATGGACAGTATCCCTCCCCAGGATGGACAACCTCCAATGAGTGATGAAATGAAAAATTTAGTATTGCATGTAGAGTTACCTATTACAGGCGGGCATCTTTTAATGGGAACAGATGCACCAGAACAAATGGGTTTTGCAATGAACTACGGAAACAATATGCATATCATGTTGGAACCCGACACTAAAGAAGAAAGTAAAAAATTATTTGATTCATTGGCCGAAGGCGGTAAAGTAACAATGGCCCTGCAGGAAATGTTCTGGGGTGCCTATTTCGGAAGTTGTGTGGATAAATATGGTGTGCAATGGATGGTTAACTTCTCTACAAAGTAATCCCGATATTTAATTATTGATAAAGTTTTTGAATTAAGAAATTAAATAACTTCATTTAAATTTCATACAATGAACCAGAAAAAAGATCACCCGGGGGTTTATCCACCTCCCCCATTGTTCTATGCAGTCATTTTTTTTCTTTCAATTCTATTACAAAAAAATATTCCTTTCCCAGACATATTCTTTAAATCATCTGCCGCTCAATATCTAGCAATTACAATGATCGGTATGGGAATTGTTTGTAGTTTGCCTGCAATAATAACTTTTTTAAAAACAAAGAATACACTCGTCACAATTCTACCTGCTACCTCACTACAAACAAAAGGGATATATAACATTACCCGTAATCCAATGTATTTAGGATTATTGTTTGTGTATACAGGCATCGCATTCCTGAAAGGAAACTGGTGGACATTCATCTTAATTCCCTTACTGATCTTTATTATAACCCATTTTGTAATAAAAAAAGAAGAGAATTATTTGAGCAGAGCTTTTGACCCGGAATATGCTGCTTATAAAAAAAGAGTTAGAAGATGGATTTGATTGACTATCAAAAACCGGTATAACTATAATATATTTACTATTAAAAATGACAATTGACCAACTATTTTAATTTAACCAATAATTTAAGTAATTATGAAAAAAATAATATCAGTATCACAACATTTAACTTCTTTAACTATTGCCTTCTTTTTATTGCTTACTATCCAAAGTTGTAAGGAAGTAACAACCGAGGTTAAAGAAACAACAGTAGCATCAGAAACGCCTGAGTATTTTCTATTACGACCTGATGTAGAAAAAGCATATGGCTATTCACATGCTATAAAAATTGGTGATGATATAAAAATATCCGGTGCCGTAAGCATGGACGATGCAGGAAACCCAACAGCCAAAGGTGATTTATTACAACAAATGAAGAATTGCTATTCAGATCTGGATAAAGTGCTGAAACATTTTGGATGCACCTTTGATGATGTAGTTGTTGAAAATATATTTACAACGAATATGCCCGAATTCTTAAATCAGGCTGCTTACAGAAATACAATTTATACCAAACAATTTCCTACTGGCTCCTGGCTTGGTGTTAAAGAACTTGCCTTACCTGAATTTATGATTGAAATAGAGTTGGAAGTTCACAAGACAAAAAAATAAATTATTTGAAGTTTATACCAATTACATATAAATAACTACA
>JAHEMN010000034.1:0-23676 GCA_024643645.1 Chitinophagaceae bacterium
TTGACCAAGACATTAAATAAACCAGGTTCTAAAATAATGGAAGGCGTAGAATAAACCCCTAAATCCCCTAAAGGGGACTTTAGAATCTTTAAAGAAATGAGATAACTATTAAATGACAGGAGAAAACATCATATTTTATTTGCTGGCAACGATGAGTGTTGTATTTGCTTTTTTATCTGTTACCACAAGGCAGATATTCAGAGCTGCTATCTATTTATTATTTACACTGATCAGCATTGCAGGCATTTATTTCTGGTTGCAATACGAATTCATTGCTGCGGTACAGATCGTTGTGTATGTTGGTGGTATTGTAGTCCTTATTATATTTTCAATTTTCCTTACCCAACAAACCGGAGAAAAATTACCTATTCAAAAAATAGACAGAAAAATATTTGCAGCATTGGCTGCATTTGCAGGATTTGCTTTAACAATGTTGCAGATCTATCAACACACTTTTTTTGAAACAGATGAATTAGCTGTTACCCCAACCGTTCAAAATATTGGAAATAAAATGCTTGCGGTTGATAATGGCGGATACGCATTACCTTTTGAAGTGATCTCAATATTATTATTGGCAGCTATGATCGGCTGTATTGTAATTGCTTTAAGAACTAAAACGGAAACAAAATAATGCAACCAGGACTGTACCATATCTTATTCCTAAGTGCTGCCTTATTTTTTATAGGAGTATACGGATTTCTGACCCGCAGAAATCTTATCACTATGTTGATGAGTATTGAGTTAATATTAAACAGTGTGAATCTGAATTTCATCGCCTTCAACAAATATTTATGGCCCAACCAAATGGACGGACTGTTCTTTACCTTATTTATTATTGCCATTGCGGCAGCCGAAGCTGCTGTTGCCATTGCGATCATAATAAATTTATACCGGAGCCATAATTCTATTGATGTAGAAAATGCAGAAGATTTAAAGTATTAAAATGCCAAACGTAACTGCCATAGCGTTGATTCCACTTTTACCTCTTGCAGGCTTTTTACTGCTGGGATTATTCGGCAGAAAATACCTGAAGAATAGTTCTGGTATTATTGGAACAGTATTGTTATTAGCTTCAACTATCCTTGCACTATATACTGCTTACGAATATTTCTTTGTGTATGGAAAAGTTGCCGGCGTATACGAAAAGTTTGTTCCCCTTCAATTAACATGGCTGCAATTCTCACCCGGAGTTTCAATTGACATGGGATTGATCATTGATCCGATTTCGGTGATGATGCTTGTGGTTGTCACATTCATCTCTTTGATGGTGCATATTTACAGCCTTGGTTATTTAAAAGGCGAAGAAAGATTTCCAACCTATTATTCATTTCTTGGATTATTCACTTTCTCTATGCTTGGGCTGGTATTAGCAAGTAATATTTTCCAGATCTATATTTTCTGGGAGTTGGTGGGTGTTTCTTCATTTTTACTGATCGGTTATTATTATGACAAGCCAAGTGCTGTTGCAGCTTGTAAAAAAGCTTTTATTGTAACACGGTTTGCAGACCTTGGATTTTTAATTGGCATTCTGATTTTATCTTTCAGCGGAGGCACACTTGATTTCTCAACTTTGATTGAACGATTAACTTCTCCCGAAACAAACGAATTTAAAGCTGCTGCAGCTTCAACTTTCCTAGGCGCATCAGCTTTAACATGGGGTGCAGCATTGGTATTTGTTGGTGGTGCGGGTAAAAGCGCCATGTTCCCGTTGCACATCTGGTTACCCGATGCGATGGAAGGCCCTACTCCTGTTTCAGCATTGATACATGCTGCCACTATGGTGGTGGCCGGTGTTTTTTTAGTAGCAAGATTATTCCCGATTTTTTCTGTTGCAGTTCCGGGAGTATTGGAAATAATAGGTTGGGTTGGTGCCATCTCTGCAATTGTTGCAGCCATCATTGCCTGCACACAAACGGATATTAAAAGAGTGCTTGCTTATTCCACCATGTCGCAGATCGGTTATATGATGTTTGCATTAGGTGTTTCAAAGTATGGTGGTGAAAGTGGTCTTGGTTATACAGCATCCATGTTTCATTTGTTTACCCATGCCATGTTCAAAGCATTATTATTCCTTGGTGCCGGTGCTGTAATTCATTATGTACATAGTAATGACATGAAGGATATGGGGGGCTTACGGAAATTATTGCCGATCACTCATATCACATTCTTGATTGCTTGTCTGGCCATAGCCGGCGTACCGCCATTTGCAGGCTTCTTTAGCAAAGAAGAAATATTACTGGCAGCCTATAATAATAATATGGCCATTTACTGGATTGCATTAATTACTTCAGGTATTACTGCATTCTATATGTTCCGATTATATTTTAATATTTTCTGGAGTAAAGAGCTGCCCTCCTACACTAAAGCTACAAAGGGCAAAGAAGGCGGTTTTGTGATGATGTTGCCGCTGGTTTTATTAGCAATTGGTGCTGCTGCTGCAGGATTTATTCCATTCGGAGAGTTTGTTAGTTCAGATGGTACAGTGTTGCATTCTCATTTTGATCTTACGTTTTCTGCAGCACCTGTTATTTTAGGATTGGCTGGAATTTTTACAGCGTTATGGTTGTATAAAAAACAAAATGATAAACCTGCAAAGCTGGCAACATCATTGGGTGGTATTTATAAAATGGCTTACAATAAATTTTACATTGACGAAATATACCTGTTCATCACAAAGAATGTATTGTTCAATTTGATTGGACGACCTGCAGCATGGTTTGATAAGAATATTGTAGATGGATTGATGAACCTGATCGGAAATATAACACAAAGTATTTCAGAAGGAATTAAAAAAGTACAATCTGGAAAAGTACAGCAGTATGCAATTTATTTTTTAGGTGGTGTGATAGTACTGGCTGTATTGTTTATTTATATATGGAAATAGGATAGTTATTAAATATAATTGATGAATCTTTTATTACTCATAGGACTACCATTACTTACAGCTGTAGCTGTATTACTTTCCCGCAATAAAGAACAGGTAAAGTGGATTTCCTTATTAGGTTCAATGGCTCAACTGGCATTAGCTTTTATGTTGTTCTTTATATTCAGAAATGAAAGGGCAACAGGAAATGTCACACAAATGCTTTTCGAACAGAACTATCCGCTATTTTCTTCACTCAATATCAATTTTCATTTTGGTGTAGATGGCATTTCAGTTGCGATGATCTTATTGACATCATTCGTCGTTGTTGCAGGTGTTTTGGTCTCCTGGAATATTGAGAAGATGACCAAAGAGTTTTATTTTCTTTTATTGCTGTTGGGAATGGGAGCTTATGGTTTCTTCATCTCCCTTGATCTTTTTATCCTTTTCTTCTTCCTTGAAATTTCTGTAATACCAAAATATTTACTGATCGGTATTTGGGGAAGTGGCAGAAAAGAATACAGTGCCAATAAATTAGCATTAATGTTAATGGGCGGCTCAGCTTTGATATTGGTCGGCATATTAGGATTATACTTTGCCGCAGGTCGAAGTTTTGATATTATGGAATTATCAAAAGCAACTGTTTCTTTAAGCTATCAGCATATCCTCTTTCCATTACTATTTGTCGGATTTGGAGTTTTCACTGCACTGTTTCCATTACATACCTGGGTACCCGATGGTCACTCATCAGCTCCAACAGCCGGTTCTATGTTCTTAGCCGGTATCTCCATGAAGCTGGGTGGCTATGGTTGTTTACGGGTTGCAACGTATCTGTTACCAGAGGGAGCAAAAGAATTTGCCAACATCATCATTATACTTTCGGCAATAGCAATTCTCTATGGAGCATTTGCTACCATGATGCAGAAGGATCTGAAATATATCAACGCTTATTCTTCCGTAAGCCATGTCGGTTTTAGTTTGTTGGGTATTGGTATGCTTACCCAAACTGCTATAACAGGAGCTTTGATGCAAATGGTATCGCATGGTTTGATGACAGCTCTTTTCTTTGCCGTTATCGGAATGATATATGACAGAACTCATACAAGAATGGTAGGTGAAATGGGTGGACTTATGAAAAAACTTCCTTTTATTTCCTCTGTATTTTTTATTGTAGGTCTTTGTTCACTAGGCTTACCGGGATTAAGTGGTTTCGTAGCAGAGATGACAATCTTTATGGGTTCATGGGAAAATACAGATGCATTTCACCGGATAGCAACAATTGCAGCAGCAATGTCTATAGTTGTAACAGCAGTTTATATACTTAGAGCTATTGGTAATACAGTGATGGGCCCGATAAGGAACGAAAGTTATTTATCATTAAAAGATGCAGCCTGGAATGAAAGACTCGCTGCTATAATATTAGTAGTTGGAATTTTAGCAATTGGTATTGCGCCAGGTTGGTTAAATGATCTGTTAAGACCGGCTGCAGAAGAAATTATGAACAGGATCGCCGGAAATTAAAAAAGACCGAATGAATGAGTTTTTTACATTGATGAAATCGGAGTTGGTGGTTACCGCCATCATTTTCTTATTGCTCTTTATCAAGATCAGTAAAGGGATTCAGCATTCATCGTTACTTTCATTGATTCAGGTTTTATTACTTATTAATTTTATTGCAGGATTCTTTTTTAATAAATCAGGTGGGCTATTTGGAGATATGTATCAAACCAGTCCATTGATTGTCTTCCAGAAAAATATTTTAAGCCTTGCGGTTTATCTCATTTCATTACTCTGTACTGATTGGTTGAAAAAAACGGAACACCTTCCAGAATTTTTTATGCTGATGCTTTCAGCATTACTGGGCATGTTCTTTATGATCTCAAGTGGTAATCTATTGATCTTCTATTTATCATTAGAACTGGCAAGTATCCCGGTAGCAGCCATGGCAAATTTTGATCTCAGCAAAAAACGATCTTCCGAAGGTGCTATGAAGATGATTCTTTCCTCTGCTTTTTCATCCGGCATCTTATTATTTGGCATTTCACTGATCTATGGAATTACCGGTACATTAAGTTTTGCTGCCATTCCACAGTTATTAGATGGCTCTACCTTACAGATAATGGCCTTTATATTCTTATTGTCAGCATTTGCTTTCAAATTATCCATCGTTCCATTCCACTTATGGACAGCTGATGTATACGAAGGTTCACCAATCGCTACCACTTCTTTTCTATCAGTTGTTTCAAAAGGTGCTATTGCATTTGTTTTGATGACCGCCTTATACAAAGTATTTGCACCTATGCAGGATGTATGGTACACTATGCTTGTAATACTCGCTATCATTACAATGGTTATAGGAAATCTTTTTGCTATCCGTCAGCAAAATATAAAACGCTTCCTTGCTTTTTCATCCATTGCTCAGGTTGGTTTTATTTTAGTGGGCATAAGCAGTGGAAGTGAGATTGGAATTACTGCAGTTGTTTATTTTGTATTGATCTATACATTTTCAAATCTCGCTGCTTTTGGTGTAGCGGCTGTTATTGCTGAACAAACAGGAAAAGAAAATATTGATGATTACAAAGGACTCTATAAAACCAATCCATTCCTTTGTTGGATATTAGCGTTGGCTTTATTTTCATTAGCCGGTATTCCACCAACTGCTGGTTTTTTTGGAAAATTATTTTTAATTACAGCCGGAGCTACCAAAGGAAGTTATACGTTCATTACGATTGCTGCGTTGAACATGATCATCTCCTTATATTATTATTTAAGAGTGATCCGGGCAGCCTTTATGGATAAGAATGATAATCCGATTTCAACAATAAAACTAAATGCATCGGTAAAATTGGCAATGATCATTTGTGGTGCAGGTATATTATTAGTTGGATTATTAAGCTGGGTATATGATTATATTCATTCGTTAAGTTTATAACAATGGCATTAAATAAAAATCATGTATTTGAAGAACTGGACGGTGTTAAATGCGGCATCGTAGAAAAGGAAGTTAAACCTGAAAGGGTTGCTTTTTTGAAAGATTTATTGGAATTCAATAATTACAAAGTAGTGACAGCTCCCACTCCACCGCCTAAGGTAGCGCCACCACCCAAACCTAAAGAAGGAGAAGAAGCAGCACCCACACCTGCACCTCCGCCCCCACCTGAAACTTTTACTGTTGGTGTTACTGATTATACATTTAATCCTATCAATGCCATTTTCGGTAGAATGTTAAAAACAAAACGAGGGCATATTGTTACACTGGCTTACTGGGAACAAAAGGAATCGATCAGTCATGATGAGATTCCATACTATGAACATGAATAATTCTCCCTTTTTATTATGTATTTGAATTAATTAATGATATTAATCAAGACACCTAATGACGAGTGTCCATAAATATTGCCCCATCAAGTTTTAACTATGTAAAGTATCAAAGCTTTACATATTATGGCAACAAAAACAAAAACCGGAAAACATGTCTACTTTTTCGGTGGCGGCAATGCCGATGGAAATGAATCCATGAAAAATTTATTGGGTGGTAAAGGAGCAAACCTGGCTGAAATGGCAGGCCATCCTAAACTAAAACTACCTGTTCCCCCGGGATTCACTGTTACTACAGAAGTCTGCACTTATTATTATAAAAATAAAAAGACATATCCTAAAACTTTAAAAGCACAGGCTGAAGAAGCATTAGGTAAGATGGAAAAACTTACCGGCAAAATATTTGGCGACATTTCCAATCCATTACTAGTTTCAATAAGATCTGGCGCCAGAAGAAGTATGCCGGGTATGATGGAGACAGTATTAAATGTAGGCCTGAATGAAAATACGATCAAAGGTCTTATTGCACAAAGTGGTAATGAACGATTTGCTTATGATGCATACAGACGACTGATCATGATGTATGCCGATGTAGTAATGGAAAAAGGAGATGCATCTATTATAAAAAATGGAAAAGGCATTCGTAAAACGCTGGATGAAAAACTGGAACATGTTAAACATAAGCGGGGTTATAAAAATGATACCGAGCTAACAGTTCCCGAATTAAAAGAACTAGTAAAAGACTATAAGAAAACGGTAAAAAAAATGCTTGGTTCTGATTTTCCGGAAGATCCCTGGGAACAACTTTGGGGCGGCATTGGTGCTGTATTCAGCAGCTGGAATGGCAAAAGAGCCATTGAATATCGCCGTATAGAAAAAATTCCTGATGAATGGGGAACTGCAGTAAATGTACAAGCAATGGTATTTGGAAATATGGGTACTGATAGTTGTACAGGTGTTGCTTTTACTCGAAATCCGGGTAATGGTGAAAATAAATTCTATGGTGAATATTTAGTGAATGCACAGGGAGAAGATGTAGTGGCAGGTACCAGGACTCCTGCACCGGTGAATCAATATTCAATGAATGAACAGAGTAAACATTTCACTTCGCTGGAAAAATTAATGCCTTTACAGTATAAAGAATTATACAGCTATCAAAAAAGATTGGAACAGCATTATAAAGATATGCAGGACATTGAGTTCACTATTGAAAAAGGAAAACTATATATGCTGCAATGCCGTATTGGTAAACGCAATGGTATAGCTGCAGTAAGAATGGCTACAGAAATGCATACAGAAAAACTGATTGATTTGAAAACAGCTATCATGAGAGTAGGACCTAATCAATTGATAGAGCTGTTACTTCCTATGATAGACCCCAAAGTAGAAATTCTTACAAAACCAATCGCTAAAGGATTACCTGCAGGACCCGGTGGAGCAAAAGGAAGAGTTGTATTTACATCTGATGATGCAGTTGCCTGGGCAAAAAAGGGAGAGAAAGTAATTTTGGTAAGAGAAGAAACTTCTCCGGAAGATGTGGATGGTATGCATAAATCTGAAGCTATCCTGACCACAAAAGGTGGAATGACATCTCATGCTGCATTGGTAGCAAGAGGTTGGGGCAAATGTTGTATTGTAGGTTGCGGTGATATTGAAATCCATAGTGAATCAAAATCTTTTAAAACAAATAATGGTTCATTTATACACGAAGGTGATTGGATTAGCCTGAATGGTACAAAAGGATTAGTGTACAAAGGAGTATTACCGCTGGTGGATATTGATCTGGATAAAAATCAATCATATAAAGATCTGATGAAGTTGGTTGATAAAGTAAAACAGATTGGAATACGTACCAATGCAGAAACACCAAAAGATGCCAAAACTGCTATTAAGTTTGGTGCAGAGGGTATTGGATTATTCAGAACAGAACATATGTTTTATGGAGAAGGAAGCGAACAGCCTTTATTCCTGTTACGGAAGATGATCGTCAGTAAAACTGAAGCTGAAAGACGTTCTGCGTTGAATGAATTATACAAGTATGTAAAAAAAGATATTAAAAATACAATGATGGTAATGAATGGGCATCCTGTTACCATTCGCTTGCTTGATCCACCGCTGCATGAATTTGTACCACATGATGCAGAAAAACTACATCAATTGAGTAGAGAACTCGGCATTAGTATGAGTGTGCTGAAGAGAAGAGTATTGGCATTGCATGAAAACAATCCGATGCTTGGACACCGTGGTGTAAGACTCGGAATCAGCTATCCGGAAATAACTGAAATGCAGGTAAAAGCCATATTTGAAGCAACAGCAGAAATATTGAAAGCCGGGAAAAAAGCATTTCCTGAAATTATGGTGCCGGTTACCGTTACATTCAATGAATTAAGTCATCAGAAGTTGATTGTAGATAGAGTATACAAAGAAGTATGTGAAAAAATGAAAATGAAGAAAATTCCTCATCTCTATGGCACCATGATCGAAACACCAAGGGCTGCCATCCGGGCAGAATTAATGGCACATGTCGCCGACTTTTTCAGTTATGGCACAAATGACCTTACACAGATGAGTTTTGGATTCAGCAGGGATGATATTGGTGGTTTCTTACCAAATTATCTTGATCTGAAAATTCTCCCTTACGATCCATTCCAGACCATAGATCAGGATGGTGTAGGTGAATTGGTAAAGAATGGAATTGAAAGAGGTAGAAAAGCAAAACCCAATTTAAAAGTGGGTATCTGCGGCGAACATGGCGGCGATCCGGATAGTGTAAAGTTCTTCCATCGTATTGGTATGAACTATGTAAGCTGTTCTCCTTTTCGAGTACCGATTGCCAGGTTAGCAGCAGCTCAAGCTGCAATTGAAGAACCAAGGAAGAAATAGATAATACCCGTTAAATGAAAAAAGCCTGTAACATAATTGTTGCAGGCTTTTGATATTATTTACAGAAATAATTGTGACAAGAATTCAATTTCAATGAAATCACTTTAAAAATTGATAATCATTTTTATAATTTTAAAAGTTATACCGAACTTTCCATTCTTAATTATTCAGTATGGAAATAAAAAACCTTTTTGACCCAGCAGTAAAACAGGAGATCATCAATCGTATCAATTCCTTAACATCAGAAAGCCAACGCAAATGGGGCAAAATGGATGTGGCACAGATGCTGGCACATTTACAAATGCAAATTGAAGTAGCATATGGTACCCGAATTGTAAAAGGTAATTTGCTGATGAAGCTGATGGTGCCATTATTCAAAAAAAGCCTTTTTAATGAAAAGCCCTGGAAAAATAGTCTGCCAACTGATAAATCATTTATTACAACAGGCGAGTCAAAAGATTTTGAAACTGAGAAAAATAAAGTGCTTGGATTGGTAAACAAATTCAGTGAATCTGTAATCAGAGAGACACCACATCCCATTTTTGGTAAAATGACCAAGGAACAATGGAGTAAAGCCACCTGGAAACATATTGACCACCACCTGAAACAATTTGGCGCCTGATTTCATATCCATCACTGATTATAATCATAATTCTTTTTGCTAGTCGCATCTACCTTTATGCAGGCTTAATTCATATATGAACATCTGGAAAAATATCATCTGCAAACCTACCTAGCCATTCGGCAGCCTGCTTTCTTTTCAATATTTATTATCCACATAAACTGTTCACCGACAGCTAAAATCATATTGCATGAATACGATCATAGAACCATTTAAAATAAAATCGGTAGAGTCTATTTATTTTACAACTACTGAACAAAGAAAATCCATTTTAGAAAAAGCCTGTTACAATCCATTCCGAATAAAAGCTAAAGATGTACTGATCGATCTGCTGACAGACAGCGGCACCAGTGCCATGAGCAGTAATCAATGGGCCGGTATAATGCAAGGTGATGAATCGTATGCAGGTAGCCCAAGTTTTTTCCGCTTCGAAGAATCAGTAAAAAGCATAACCAACATGCCATTGGTAATCCCTACTCACCAGGGCCGTGCTGCAGAAAAGATCATCTTCACCATATTGGGTGGTAAAGGAAAATATTTTATCAGCAATACCCTTTTTGATACCACAAGAGCCAATATTGAATTCTCCGGTGCCGAAGGAATTGATCTTATTTGTGAAGAAGGAAAACATCCGTCTATACCTGCTCCATTTAAAGGGAATATGGATATTAATGCTTTACAAAAAACGATTGTCAATATTGGTGCGGAGAATATTCCAATGGTTATTCTTACTGTTACTAATAATTCTGGTGGTGGGCAACCGGTGAGTATGCAAAACATTAAAGAGGTACAAAAAATATGTACTGAAAATAAAATACCGCTGTTCATTGATGCCTGTCGATTTGCAGAAAATGCTTACTTCATCAAAATGAGGGAAAAAGGATTTGCCGATAAATCTATTGCTGAAATTGCAAATGAAATGTTTTCATATGCTGATGGCTGTACAATGAGTGCCAAAAAAGATGCGTTTGCCAATATCGGTGGCTTTCTCGCTATGCGGGATCTTGATCTTGCAATGCAATGCAGAAATTTATTAATTGTTACTGAAGGTTTTACTACTTACGGAGGTTTAGCCGGCCGTGATTTGGAAGCCATTGCCATCGGCTTACAGGAAATAATGGATGAACATTATTTGCAATACCGCATCCGTAGCATTGAATACCTTACTAATAAATTGATTGAAGCAGGTGTGCCGGTAATGCAACCAGCAGGTGGGCATGCAGTGTATATTGATGCCAAAAAATTTTTATCGCATATACCTGTTGAGCAATATCCTGGTCAGGCATTAGTTTGTTCCTTGTATGAACAAGGTGGTGTTCGTGGAGTAGAAATCGGTTCTTTAATGTTTGGAAAATATGATAAAGCTGGAAAATTAATACCGGCACAACTAGAACTTGTTCGACTTGCTATTCCAAGAAGAGTATATACACAAAGTCATATTGATTATGTATCAGAAGTAATTATTGAAGTATACAATAACCGAACTGGAATTAAAGGTTTAACTATTATTGAAGAAACACCGATGCTGCGTCATTTCACTGCAAAGCTTTCACCTGTACTTTAAAAATCTAAAGAATGAAAACAATAAAAAGAAGTTGGGCCGAGCCTTATAAAATAAAAATGGTTGAGCTATTGAAAATGAATAGCTCCGCTCAACGAAAAAAAGCAATGAAAGATGCCGGCTATAATACTTTTCTATTAAAATCTGATGATGTATATATAGACTTGTTAACTGATAGCGGTACATCTGCAATGAGTGATCATCAGTGGTCGGGTATGATGATGGGTGACGAAGCTTATGCCGGAAGCAGAAATTTTTATAACCTTGAGAGAGTAGCCAAAGAAGTATATGGCTATAAATATCTTATTCCCACACACCAGGGCCGTGGCGCAGAGAATATTCTTTCAAAGATCCTTATCAAAAAAGGAGATATCATTCCAGGCAATATGTACTTCACCACTACCCGTTTACATCAGGAATTAGCCGGTGGTAAATTTGAAGATATCATCATTGATTCAGCCCATGATCCTGAAAATGAATTCCCATTTAAAGGAAATGTTGATTTGAATAAACTGGAAAAACTCATCAAAAAACACGGTGCTGATAAAATTCCATATATAAGTATTGCTACCAGCGTAAATATGGCCGGAGGGCAGCCGATCAGTATGAAAAATTTGAAAGAATTAAGAGCTCTTACAAAAAAACATAACATTCTTATTATTCATGATATGACAAGAGTTGCTGAGAATGCCTTTTTTATTCAACAAAAAGAAAAGGGATACGAGATGCGATCCGTAAAAGAAATTGTGAAAGAGATCTGCTCTTATACTGATGGTGCTACAATGAGTGCGAAGAAAGATGCATTAGTGAATATTGGGGGGTTTCTAACTATCAATGATTGGAATATTTATGAAGAGGCCCGAAACATGGTAGTGGTATATGAAGGATTGCATACGTATGGTGGCCTGGCAGGAAGAGATATGGAAGCCATGGCTATCGGTATCGGTGAAAGTGTAAGTGATGATCACATCAGAGCAAGGGTTGGGCAAGTAATTTACCTGGGTGAAAAAATGCTTTCTTACGGAATTCCTATTGTAAAACCCATTGGAGGACATGGAATATTTATTGATGCTAAAAAATTCCTTCCACATATATCCCAGGATAATTTTCCGGCACAAACCCTTGCTGCAGAAATATATCTTGATTCAGGTGTAAGAACTATGGAAAGAGGAATAGTATCTGCTGGCAGAAAAACTAATGGAGAAAATTATTATCCAAAACTCGAATTGGTCCGGTTTACTATTCCACGTCGTGTATATACACAAGCACATATGGATGTAATTGCAGAATCAACCCGTAGCGTATTTGAGCGAAAAAATAAAATCAAGGGAATGCAAATGATATATGAACCTAAATATTTAAGATTTTTTCAGGCAAGGTTTGAAAAAATAAAGTGACTAAAAATCATTTTACTACTTCTTCTCTGTGCCACTGTATTTTTTTATTGAACCCAATGCTATTATTTGTCATTTTTATAGATTCAATTTGTATAACCCATACTTTGCCTGGTATTAATAATGCAAATGGATATTTTTTATGGTAATCATTTGATGCCATTTGGGAAATATCTTCACTTGAATATAAAAAAGTACCCTGCAATTGAATACCCTTAATATTTGTGAGATGTAAATTATCCTGTAATATTGTTCCGGCAATTACAGGATTTAAATTCATATATCCGATATGGCTACTCTTATTAGAGGATTTAAAATACAATAATCCTTTTTCCGAATTAAAAGAATAAAAACAACTAAAACAATAAGGGTTTCCTTCATCATCTTTGCAACAGATGCTTGCACATGTTTGATGCTTCAAAAAGTCAATTATTAAGTTATCCATATCCTTCATTAAACTGTTCCCACCAACCATTAAGCCATTGTGATTACAAAAATAAAAGACATCTTAATCCTTCATATGATTTTGATCAGCATAAAATATGACAACAAACACCATGATCAAAAAAAGGGTATAATACATTTGCGAAAGCCTATTAAAATTCATTTTTACCCTTAACTTATTTTAGTATTCTGAAATGTTTCCTGATAAACAAAAGGCATTTTTTGCCACGATTTTAGTAAGTACATTCTTAATTTATACAACATATATCTATACTTCATTACCAGCAGAAGATAAAGTTCCTTTAAATGAAGTAATGGCTGGAAAAAAAATATGGCAGCAACTTAATTGTAATGCATGCCATCAAATTTATGGATTGGGAGGATATATTGGCCCCGACTTAACAAATGCCTATTCACTGAAAGGACCTGCATATATAAAAGCATTTTTACAAAATGGAACAGCCTCAATGCCCAGCTTTAAATTAACAAATAAAGAGAAAGCAGATCTACTTTACTTTTTACAAAATATTGACTTATCCGGCAAAGCAGATCCAAGAACTTTTACAATCAATTACGATGGAACGATTGAGCAATAGACAACTTACAATATCCAAGTTATTCATTCTTCTTAGCCTTATACTTTTAGCTACAGGTATGGTTTGGGGAATACTAGGTGGGTTGCAATACATAATCCCTGGCTTCTTAAAAGGTTTCTTTTCATTTGAAAAAATCAGACCATTACACGTTTCTTCAGTTGTATTTTGGATTATACTTTCCTCTATTGGCTGCATTGGTAGTTATATTCAAGAGCACACAACTAAAAATTTATACTCCCTGCTCCTTTTCAGAATTCAGTTTCTTATTTTTTTTATCTCCATCCTTGCTATTCTTATATCATATTGTTTTGGAATATTTGGGGGTAGAGAATACTGGGAATTTAATCCCATATTGGCGCTGCCTATTGCAATAGGTTGGATTCTCTTTATAATAAACTTTATAAAATCAATTGGTTCCCTAAAAAAACAACCGGTATATGTATGGATGTGGCTAACAGGTATTTTCTTTTTCCTGTTTACTTTTCTCGAATCTTATTTATGGTTGTTCCCATATTTCAAGAGTAATATAATAACAGATATGACAATACAATGGAAATCCTATGGTTCCATGGTAGGGTCATGGAATATGCTTATTTATGGTAGCAGTATTTTCCTTATGGATAAAATAAGTGGCAATAAAACATACAGTCACTCCCGAATAGCTTATCTACTTTACTTTACAGGTCTTTTTAATCTTATGTTTAATTGGGGCCATCATATTTATACCTTGCCTACTCATGGCTATGTAAAACATATAAGTTACATAGTAAGCATGACTGAACTTTTTATATTAGGAAGAATAATTCTACAATGGAAAAACACTTTAAGTTCTGCAAAAAAGAATTATCATTTGCCTGCTTATAGGTTTCTGATTGTTGCAGATATATGGGTATTTCTAAACCTGTTACTGGCAATTACAATGTCTGTACCAGCTATAAATATTTATACACATGGCACACATATTACAGTAGCACATGCCATGGGAACAACAATTGGAATTAATAGCTTTTTACTATTGGCACTTATAGTAGATATATTCCAACTTAATTATAGAAATGACAATACAATAAAAAAAAGTTTATCTATTGGTTTTTGGATAACTAATATATCATTATTTATTTTTTGGACAAGCATGATTATTGCTGGAATTTTAAAAGCAAAATGGCAAATGAATATTACCCAGATTCCATTTAGCAGTATGATGCTACAGCTAAAACCAATCTTCATAGTCATTTTCGTTTCTGGCACTATAATGTCAATTGGTTTTTTGCTCATTATTTTCTCTCTTATAAAAAAACAGATATTATCGTTTAAAATAAACTGAATTGTAACTTATCATGGTTATTAAAATTATTCTACTATGATCCAGATAACTAAAATTTTTCATTTTGAAATGGCTCATGCAATAAATAATTATTCAGGAGCTTGTAAAAATATTCATGGCCATTCATATGAATTACATGTCACAATAAATTCAACTATTGATGAGGATGAGTATATACCAGCTCCTGGATTTGTAATTGACTTTAAAGAATTAAAACAACTGATTAATTCCTCGATTATTCAGAAACTTGATCATAGTCTTATTTTGTCACGGGCATTTATATCTGACAATAATATATCCGAATTAAAGTTTCAGGAAAATCTCGTAGTCTGGGATATCGAACCTTCAGTTGAAAACCTACTTGTATTTATTCGAAAAACCCTTTCAATAAAGCTTCCTGCTACGTTAAAACTTTTCAAACTTAAACTTTATGAAACAAGAGATTCATATGCCGAATGGTTTGAAACTAATAATATAATGGTATAATTATATAGCCTTATTATTCCTATTAAACATAATATACTTCCATATTTTCATAAGCATTAGAATATACACTCAAGGCAATGATATATCGGAAATGAATTAGTTAAAATATTAACTAACGCCAATAATTTTTCCATCTATCACATTAATATGATTGGCCTGTGGAATTTTTGGTAAGCCTGGCATTCGCATCATTTCACCACAAACGGCTACAATAAAACCGGCCCCTTTACTGATCACCAGGTCATCCACATCAATATTGAAACTACCATCCAGTCCACTTACCAGCGGGTCATCTGTAAATGAGTATTGTGTCTTCGCCATACAGACTGGTAAATGTTCTAGTCCAAGTACTTTTATTTTTTTGATCATGTCCTGTGCCTTCTTATATAAAACAACCCCAGAACCACCATATATTTTTGTAACGATCTTTTTGATCTTTGTTTCAATATCATCAGTTAGTTCATATGTATATTTTAATTGTGAAGAAGGATGTTTACAAAGTGACAGAACTGCTTCGGCCATTTCTATTCCACCATCGCCTCCTTTTGTAAATGCTTCATTCACTGCAAATTCAACATCTCGTTCAAGGCACCAGTTTCTCAAAAAACTGATTTCTTCATCAGTATCAAAACCATATTTATTTAATGCAACCAAAACATGTTGATCAAAAGTTCGCAGAATATTAATATGCTTTTGGAGATTTTGTAACCCCTTTCTTAATGATACCATGTCGGGTAACATCATTGTACTCTGCGAGGCTCCACCGCTTAATTTCAATGCCTGTGAAGTAGCGACCAACACACTCATAGCAGGTTGCAATCCGGCTTTTCGGCATTTGATATTAAAGAATTTTTCTGCTCCCAGATCACTAGCAAAACCAGCCTCAGTAATTACATAATCAGCATACTGCATGGCTGTTTTTGTTGCCATGATTGAATTACATCCATGTGCAATATTGGCAAAAGGTCCGCCATGCACAACTGCAGGACAACCTTCTAATGTTTGTACAAGATTCGGAAGTAGAGCATCTTTTAGTAAAGCAGTGATAGCACCTGTAACCCCCAAATCTTTTGTAGTAAATGGTTGGCCGGCAAAAGTAAAACCCAATAACATATCATCGATCTTATTCCGCAGATCTTCCAATCCTTCAGCAAGGCAAAGCACCGCCATTAATTCACTGGCAGGTGTTATTACAAATCCCGTTTCAGAAGGGATACCATTATTCGGTCCATCAAGTGCAGTAACAATTTTTCGTAATGCCCGGTCATTAACATCCATACAACGTTTCTGCAAAACTGTTTTTATTCCATCAGGCTTGCCCCGGTTGAAAAAACGAAAATTATCCAATAAGGAAGCCAATGTATTATTGGCAGCAGTGATAGCATGAAAGTCACCAGTGAAATGCAGGTTAATATCTTCCATTGGTACCACCTGGGAATAACCACCACCCGCTGCGCCACCTTTCATTCCGAAACAAGGCCCTAATGATGGTTCCCGTAAAGCAAGCACTACTTTCTTATTTAATTTTCGAAGACCATCGGCTAATCCAATCGATGTAGTTGTTTTTCCTATACCTGCCTTGGTAGGAGTAATAGCTGTTACCAAAATCAATTTGGAAGCTGCTATTTTTTTGGTATCGAATTCACTGATATTTATTTTGGCTTTAAAGTGTCCATACGGTTCAAGCATTGTATCAGGCAATCCCATTTCAGCAGCTATCTCATTGATTGGCTGCATTGAATTTTCCTGTGCTATTTCATAGTCTGATTTCATACTATAATTAAAATTGAAAAAATAAATAATTGCAAGTACTTAAATTCATTTTACTCCTTCCAGAATTCTGATATAGTTTGCCCGTTCATAAGCAGTGGGATCAGAAATATTTTGCTGGCTCATAATTCCTTTAAATGTATCTAAGTTTTCGAAACCCATCATGAACATCCAGTCCTGTAATTCTTTATTCATTGTTTTTAAATAAGGAATGCCATTCTTATATAATGAAGAAGCCGTCATGACCACATCAGCCCCAGCTAATAAATATTTAACTACTTCCACTGCACTTTGTACACCGGTAGTAGCTGCTAATGAAATTTTTATTTTGTTGTATAATAAAGCGATCCATAATAATGGTAACCTTATCTCACTGGATTCACTATAATGCAGATCATTTTTTATTACTAACTCATTAATGTCAAAATCTGGCTGATAAAAACGGTTAAATAATACCAATGCATCCGCACCGGCATATTTCATACGCATCGCCATATTCCCCATGGCGCTGAAATAAGGATTTAATTTTACTGCTACAGGAATTTTTACTGTTTGCTTGATGGCTTCAATAATATTCAGATACCGGTGTTCTACTTCTGAAGAAGACATAGCAATATCTCCCGGAATAAAAAAGATATTGACTTCTATCCCGTCTGCACCTGCCTGTTCCATCAGTTTAGAATAATCTATCCAACCTTCATGAGTTATACCATTTAAACTAGCTATAATTGGTATATCCACTCTTTCTTTTGCTCTTCTGATATTTTCGAGATAATCTTCAGTCCCAATATTATAATCATCCACATCCGGGAAATAATCCAGTGCTTCAGGAAAAGAATTGGTAGTAGTGCGGATAACACTACTGAAACTTGCCTCTTCTTTTCTAATCTGTTCTTCAAATAAAGAAAATAACACAACGGCACCGGCACCATTATCTTCCATTTGCACAATATTATCAGTTTGCTCAGATAATGTACAGGCAGAAACAAGGATCGGAGAATCAAGTTTCAATCCCATGTAAGTTGTATGTAGTTTCATAATATATTTTTTGGTTGATGATTCATATTTTATTTTAAAATAACAGCCATATCCAAAGACTATGAACGATCAACTATTAATTACAAGTTAGCTAAGCAACCGGGACAAAATCACTTGCTGCTTTTGTAGCTAACTCTTCATATGTTTTCCATTTCAGATTCACCAGATCCTGTGCATGTTTCATCAATTCATCAGCAGCTTCCGGGTTTGTAACGGTCAATACTTTATAGCGTAATTCATTATATGCATAATCTTTCAATGCTATAGTCGGTCTTGGGGAATCCAATACAAATGGATTCTTATTTTTCTTTCTCAACACTGGATTATATCGCAACAAAGGCCAGTGCCCACATGCCACTGCTTTATTTTGCTGTTGCAATCCATCCTTCAAATCATATCCATGTGCAATACAATGGCTATAGGCTAAGATCAATGCTGGCCCATCATAAGCCTCTGCTTCCCGCATAGCTAATAATGTTTGTTGTGGATTAGCTCCAAATGCAACTCTGGCCACATATACATTTCCATATGAAATAGCCTGCATTGCCAAATCTTTTTTACCTCCAGCTTTACCACCTGCGGCAAATTTTGCAGTAGCTGCAGTTGGTGTAGCTTTAGAAGATTGGCCACCAGTATTCGAATACACTTCTGTGTCCATTACCAATACTTTAATATTTCTTCCACTAGCCAAAGCATGATCCAATCCTCCATAACCAATATCATACGCCCAGCCATCGCCACCTACCAGCCAAACACTTCTTCGAACCAATTGATCTGATACCGATAATAAGTGTTGTGCGGCAGAAGATTTCATCTTCTGTAGTTTCTCTTTCAATAACTGAACTCTTAATTGCTGTTTTGCAATTTCAGATTCAAGTATTTGTTTGGCATCCAGTATTTCATTTACAAACTCAACACCCAATTCATCTTTTAATTCCTGTAATAATTGTTTTGCAATATCCAATTGCTTATCTGCCGTTACCCGCATTCCTAATCCAAACTCAGCATTATCTTCAAATAAAGAATTAGACCATGCGGGTCCTCTGCCATCTTTATTCATAGACCAAGGTGTTGTAGGGAGATTACCTCCATAAATAGAAGAGCATCCTGTTGCATTGGCAATCAGTAATCTGTCTCCAAATAATTGTGATAATAATTTCAAATAAGGTGTTTCACCACAACCAGCGCAGGCACCTGAAAATTCAAATAAAGGTTCTAAGAACTGGGCACCATGAACGGTAGAGAAATCAATTTTTGAACGATCATTCCATGGAATGTTTTCAAAGAAATTAATATTCTTTTGTTCTGATTTTAATATGGGTTCTTTCTCCACAAGGTTAATAGCCTTACGGGAACGATCAGCCGGATCAGTTGCCGGGCAAACATCAACACAAAGATTACAACCGGTACAATCTTCCAGGTACACCTGCAATGAATATTGAGTATCAGGAAATCCTCTTGCATTGATCGGAGCCATTTTAAAATCATCCGGTGCATTCTTCAAGTGATCTTTATGATAAAATTTTGCCCTGATCACACTATGCGGACATACATAAGCACAATTACCACATTGTATACATACATCTGGTTCCCACAACGGTACAAGGTCCGATACATTTCTTTTTTCCCATTGAGTGGTACCACTTGGAAAAGTACCATCAATGATCATTTTACTTACAGGCAATTCATCACCATGCCCGGCCATCATAACAGCTGTCACTTCTTTTACAAATTCCGGAGCTTTATCAGAAACGATCTGTAAATCACTTTTTTTAGCTGTAGCATTTTTTGGATAAATGACTTCAAACAGGTTTGCCAAAGTGGCATCAACTGCTTTAAAATTCTGGTCAATTACTTTTTGTCCTTTTTTAAAATATGTTTTTTCGATAGCCTTTTTAATTTGTTTGATCGCATCTTCTCTAGGCAATACACCTGATAAAGCAAAATAGCAGGTCTGCATGATCGTATTGATACGTCCACTCATACCGGTATCCCGTGCAACAGTTGTCGCATCGATCACATAAAATTTTATTTTTTTATCAATGATCATTTGCTGCACCTGACCGGTAAGTTTACTCCACACTTCTTCAACT
This sequence comes from Chitinophagaceae bacterium, assembly GCA_024643645.1. Classification (GTDB taxonomy): domain Bacteria; phylum Bacteroidota; class Bacteroidia; order Chitinophagales; family Chitinophagaceae; genus JJ008. Next base: position 20,393 of record JAHEMN010000034.1, read on the forward strand.
CCATAAGGACTATTTAATAAAAAAGTAGCTCCTTCATTGGCAAATTCAAGCATCTCTACTTTTTCTGTAAAGTTGAACTGGTGACAAGCAATAAAATCGGCCTTGGAGATCAGGTAAGGTGCTTTAATTGGCTTCGGCCCAAATCGCAAGTGAGAAACAGTTCTGGCACCTGACTTTTTTGAGTCGTATACAAAATAGCCTTGCGCATAGAGATCTGTATTTTCACCAATGATCTTGATAGTATTCTTATTGGCTCCTACGGTTCCATCAGCACCTAATCCAAAAAATAAACCCTGCCTCCATTCTGTTTCATCTAATTTGTAAGCAGGATCATATTCTAAGCTTGTATATGTAACATCATCGTTGATACCAATAGTGAAACCATTCTTTGAATTTTTCTTTTTTAATTCATCGAATACAGTTTTTACCATTGCCGGTGTGAATTCTTTTGAAGAAAGACCATAACGGCCACCTATGATCTTAGGTAATGATTTTAATTTCCCTTGTTGCAATGCATCAACTAAGGTAGACAACACATCCTGGTACATCGGTTCACCTGCTGCACCAGATTCTTTTGTTCTATCTAATACTGCAATCGATTTTACTGATTTTGGTAAAGCTGTTATAAAATGCTCCAGTGAAAATGGTCTGTATAACCGTACCTGTATCACCCCCGTTTTTTCCCCGGCTTTATTCAATGCTTCAACAGTTTCTTCCACCGTTTCTCCACCTGATCCCATAATGATAATTACATCTTCTGCATCTTTAGCACCGCTGTATTGAAAGAGTTCATATTTCCTTCCGGTCATTTTTTCAAAATCACTCATCACTTTTTCAACTATTCCCGGCATCTTATTATAAAATGCATTCACAGTTTCTCTTCCCTGGAAATATACATCCGGGTTCTGTGCTGTTCCCCTGATAAAAGGATGCTCCGGATTTAACCCACGGTTACGGTGTGCAATCACCAGTTCATCAGAAATCATTGATCTGATCTGCTCATCACTTAATAATTCAAGTTTGTTAACCTCATGAGAAGTACGGAAACCATCAAAGAAATGAATGACAGGAATTCTGGCTTCAAGCGAAGCTGCCTGTGCGATCAATGCAAAATCATGTGCTTCTTGCACACTTGCAGAACTTAACATAGCGAAGCCAGTAGTTCTGGCTGCCATTACATCCTGGTGATCTCCAAAAATAGAAAGGGCTTGTGCGGATAAAGAACGGGCTGCCACATGAAATACGGAGGCTGTTAGCTCTCCGGCAATTTTATACATATTAGGTAGCATCAGCATTAATCCCTGTGATGCTGTAAACGTTGTAGTTAATGCACCGGTTTGTAATGCCCCATGTACAGTACCTGCAGCACCACCTTCACTTTGCATTTCTATTACTTCGGGAATATTACCCCAGATATTTTTTGTTCCTTTTGAAGCCCACTCATCTGCTAACTCGGCCATTGTTGATGATGGAGTAATAGGATAAATGGCACAAACTTCATTGACCCGATAAGCCACATATGCAGCCGCTTCGTTACCATCTATTGTTGCAATATTTTTTTTATTTTTTGACATCGGTAGTTGAATTAACTGGTTCAGGAATCATTTCAATTGCATGACAAGGGCATTGTTCATAACAAACTGCACATCCCGTGCAAGCATTATAGTTAAACTTATATCTGTTTCCTTTTCCTAATTTAATAATGGCATCCTCGGGACAAGCACCAAAGCAACCATCACACTCAAAACAATTACCACAACTTAAACAACGCTGTGCTTCGTATTTTGCTTCAGGCTCTGTAATACCAGCTATCACTTCATCAAAACTTTTAATGGCTTCGCCCGGCATCAGTTTTTCCTGTTCTTTTTGTTCAGCTTCTGTTTTATACCACATATGCAGTTTTCTATAACCTGCAGTAGGATGCTTATCAGGTTTTGTATATTGCTGATCATTTAAAAAACTATCAATATAACGGGAAGCTTTTTTCCCATGACCGATAGCGATTGTCGAACTCCTGTTTTCTCCCGGTAACATATCGCCTCCTGCGAATATTCCTTCATGACCTGTCATACGTTGCGGATCAATTGCAACTGTTCCATCATCGTTTATTTTAATTGCTTCAACAGAACGTAAAAAACCGGCATCTACTTCCTGGCGATTGGCAACTATCACTACATCAGCATCTGTTGTTTCAAACACACCTGTTCCAACTGCTTTTCCTTTTTCTACTTTCATGATCTCCAGCTCAACCTTATATTTTTCAATTTTATTTATACTTCTGCAGAGTTGTACATCTACTCCTTCTGCTAAAGCATCTTCTGTTTCATAATCATAAGCCGGCATCAACTTATTATCGCCTGAAAAACAAACAATGGCTGTAGATCCAAATCGCATGATGATCCTGGCAATGTATAGAGCCAGTTTTCCACCACCATATATCAAAACTTTTTTTCGTACAAATGGCGATGTGTTATTTTTCATCTCATTAAAAAAAGAAAAGGCATCGGTAACATACACTGAATCATCTTTTTCAAAATCTTCCTGACGTATCAATTCAGCCCCAATAGAAAGATAGACTGCGTCAAAATTGCCAGCCTCTTTCTCTTTCAACACATCCTTTACTTTATAATTCAACCGGATTTTTACCCCCATTTTTGTGATACGCTCAATTTCAGCATCCAGAATATCTTTAGGTAAACGATAATCTGGAACGCCTTTCCATAATAAACCACCTGCATGACCGCTTGCTTCAAATATTTCAACTGTATGACCCATACGGGTTAAATGATAAGCAGCAGATAAACCACCGGGACCTGCACCTACAACCAACACTCTTTTACCAGTTAATTTTGCAGAGTAATTTACCTGCCATTTGTGCCGGATGGCATCATCTCCAATAAACCTTTCAACCGCATGTATATTAACTGTGGTATCTATATGATTCCGGTTACATCCTGTTTCGCATGGCTTGGTACATACCCGGCCCATTATTGCAGGAAAAGGATTGTCCTCTACAATTTTCTGAAATGCTTCAAAATAATTTCCAGCCTGTGCATATGATAACCATGCCTGAATATTTTCGCCGGCTGGGCAAGCACTATTACAGGGTGGCATAAAATCAACATATACAGGACGCTGAGATCTTTTTGGGCCGGTTCCTTCCGAATGAACGAAAAGATCTACCGGTTTGGTAATATCGGTTGAAGGCATGATAATAATTTAGGTGGGCAAGTACCAGACTTGTCCTTGTTAAGGCTAAATATTATCAGCAATGTAAAAAGAGT
>JAHEMN010000034.1:23776-24986 GCA_024643645.1 Chitinophagaceae bacterium
TCCTGCTCCATTGAATCTCTGTAACGAATTGTAACGGTGTTATCTTCTTTACTCTGATGATCAACCGTTATACAAAAAGGTGTTCCCAAAGCATCCATTCTTCTATATCTTTTTCCAATCGAATCTTTTTCTTCATAGAAACAACGGAAATGAGGTTTGCAATCTGCAATAATTTGTTCTGCTATTTCCGGCAATCCGTCTTTCTTCGTTAAAGGAAGAACAGCCATTTTAATCGGGGCCAGTTTTGCAGGAAATTTCAAAACAACCCGATCATCTTTTTTCTCTTCAGTACTCAGATCCTCTTCTGTGTACGCTTGACTGATAATTGCTAAAAACATCCTGTCTAATCCGATTGATGTTTCAATGACATATGGAATATAATTTCCAAATGGCTTTCCGGTTTCCGGATCAACATCATTATCAAAATACTGCATTTTCTTTTTGCTGTATTCCTGGTGTTGCTTCAGGTCAAAATCGGTTCTGGAGTGTATGCCTTCCAGTTCTTTAAACCCGATCGGAAATTCAAATTCAATATCGCAAGCTGCATCAGCATAATGAGCTAACTTAACATGGTCATGAAAACGATACTTTTCAGCAGGCAATCCTAAACTCTGGTGCCATTTCAATCTTACTGTTTTCCAATGCTCATACCATTCCTTTTGAGTACCTGGCCGAATGAAGAATTGCATTTCCATCTGTTCAAACTCTCTCATTCTGAAAATGAATTGCCTGGCAACAATCTCATTCCGGAATGCTTTACCTATTTGAGCAATACCAAATGGAATTTTCATTCTTCCCGTTTTTTGCACATTCAAAAAATTGACAAAAATTCCCTGTGCAGTTTCGGGACGCAAATACACTTTATTATCCTCATCATCTGCAGAAACCGTAGAACCAAATTCAGTTGAGAACATCAGGTTGAACTGACGGATATCTGTCCAATTGCTGGTGCCGCTAACAGCACATTTTATTTTTTTATCCTCGATCAGTTTTTTTAATCCTGTAAAATCATCTTTGGCAAGTAAAGCTTCCATGGCTGCAATGATTTCAGCTGCTTCCATTTCTTTTCCTTCTGTGATTAATGCTTCAGCATAACCTTCAATCAGATGATCGACACGATATCTTTTCTTACTGTCCTTATTATCGATCATCGGATCATTGAAATTATCAACGTGGCCGCTTGCCTTCCAGGTGGTAGGATGCATAAAGA
>JAHEMN010000035.1:0-17134 GCA_024643645.1 Chitinophagaceae bacterium
TATGGAACAAAAATGGTTTAAAAGTTTAGGTTGGTTTTATATACCGGTTCACCCATTTGGAATTATTGTAACAATTCTTGCAGTAATTTTTATGATGCCTATATGTATTGCTGTAATCAGGAATGGTCATTCTGTTAGTGATGATCTGTATCAGCTCTTTGTCTACGGCAGTTGTACAGTTTTTTGGTGGAAATGGATCGCAGAAAAAACTTCATGAAAATTAAAAGCCCTTCAATCTTGAAGGGCTTTACTATAGTAATTTAAACGCTTAAAAATCTAATCCCATAGCAAAATAATACTGTGGTTTACCTTGAAAAACACCATTCATTTGCCAGGATGCATCAAACCGCAAGAAATAACCCAACAATGTACTTCTGGCACCAAAGCCATAACCTCCGGCAAAAGGACCTATACCACCTGCTTTAATTTTTACAGCAACCGGTGGCATACCATACGTAACAGCAGGTCTTTCTAATTTATCATATTTACCATTCCATGCTGTTCCAAGATCTATGAATTGAACGATCTGGAAATTACGGAGAAAAGCATTGTTGATCGGCTTATTAAATAAAGAAGAAAACAAAGGTGCTCTAACTTCACTATTTATTACCATTGCATTATTACCATTAGCCACATTTTGCTTAAAGCCACGCATATTCACTGCTAATGATTGATACGCATAGTCATTATCCGGATCAGGTACATTTGAAGGTTCGAAATAACGGTAAGAGCCATCACTTTTTTGATTCTGTCCAAACATCAACCAGTTATCTACACCACCCAGATAATAAACGATTTTCTGATTGCCCCATGAGAAATCACCCGCTGCTCTTACTGCCCAGATTATATTTCTGTAGATCGGTAGATAATGTCTTGCATCAAATCCAAAATTAAAAGTGGTAGGATGATTTTTAGGACCTGTAGCTCCTGTCTTTGTAATACGGGCATTAAAATCAAAAAACACTTTATAACGAAGTCCATTCCAGATATTCATTGCCGGAGAAACTGCATCATCATGTACATATTCAATATGTGCCAATCCATAAGTATTTCGGTTATCCGGCGCCTTTAATGAATTGGGATCTGTTGACAATGAAACATATTTATCACTTCTGTATCCGATATTCATCCGCAGACTTTGTATTCTATTGAACGGGTAGGTAACTGTAGCCTGGTATAAGTTAGTATACAATTTGCTGAAGGCAGCAGAGTCATTATATAGTGCCGGATTTTTTACACTATTCCGATAATATGTAATTCCATAATCAATTCTCTTTTTCAAATATTGCGTAGTGAAAACATATTCATTATTATTGAGATCAGGACTTATCCGAAATCCTCCGGCAAATTTCCAGTCTTCAAACAGATCAGAAGTACCTACACGAATGATACCATTAAAGGGATTATCATTACTTAATTGAATAGGACCTGCCCCTCCACCATATGCCTGAAAACGGGTAACCAGCACATTATTATTGAATCCACTTACCAGGTAATCGTTAAAGAATTTTGGTGGACGGTATTCAAATATCCTTGCATTTTTTAAAACAGATTCCTTTTCAATCGTTTCTGATTTTACAACATCTCCTAATTTTGATTTAGTAGTATCTACCTGCTCATCTTCAAAACCAGTATTGAACAGATCTTTTGGTTTTGTTTTAACTGAATCAGGTATGTTCTGTAAATTGGCTTCTTGCCGAATTGCCTTTTTTTCTTCTTCAATTTGCTTCCTTCTAAACTCTGTTGGTCTTGCTGTTACATTTCTTCGACGCAATACATTTTCATCCACTTTCAAACGATATAATAATTTTACATCGCCCAATTTAACCACTTCACTTACCATCTGGTTATCACCGGCAGTTCTGGTTTCCAGCATACTGCTCTGGTAATTCGTTAATGGAAATACATAGGAAGAGTCATTTGTTATGGAAACAAAACCGACAGAATCTATATCCGTTTTGTTCCACTCTTTTAATAAACTATCTACATCTTCTTTTGGTGGATTCCTCAACATTTCATCACCAATGAATACCAATGTATCTAATCCGGCTCTTTTAGTAGTAAAGAAACCGGCATAACGGTTATTAATACCATTTTCATCACTGATAAATGTAAAATGTGATTGATTGTATTGTGATGGAAAACGGGCATTACCCATTTTGAGATCAGTTAATTTAGAAATTTGTTTTACATCAGATTTATTCCAGTTATCAACTAAATAAATATTGAAGTGATCGCCGGGTAATGAATCATCACTGCTGGCTGCTTGAGCCGAAGGACGATTACTTGAATACAAAATTCCTGTTTTATTAGGGAATGCTACAAATGAAGGATCAAGATCATCATACACATCATTAGTAACCTGTTCAAAACTTTGTTTATCTATTTTATATACATAGATATCCGATTGTCCACTTCTAACACCACTGAATAAAAGTGTATTATTATCCAGCATATATTTCATATCCTGTATCTGATCAAATTGATCGATCTCCTGCTTCCATAGTTTTGATCTGTTTACCAAATCATAAACAAAGAATTTTGTTTTACCTTCTTCATTATACAAAACGGCTAACCTTGTTCCCTTTCCGTCCCATGCCAACAATGGATAGTTTGGATGTTTCTCATCTTCTCTTGTCCTTACTCCTTGTTTCAATAAAATCTTTTTATCGACGAAATTCTCCATCAAGATGACCTGGTAACGGCCTTGTTTAAATTCCACAACTGCATAGGTGAAACTTCTAGGGGTGGGATTTGCATTAAAACGGATAAAGTCTTTCTTACCAATATCCTCACTTACAGATAACTGACCACGGGGAGTATTTCTTCTGCCACGGATATCTTTAAAATATTGTTGTTGTACATCCACCATGAACTCCTGTAAGATAACTTTGAATTTTTTCTTTGCTATTTTATTGGATGCATTATTGAGGTTACGATAAATACGGGCCAGGTAAAGGAAATAGGTGGTTTTACTTTTTCCATATTTATCAGCAATATATTTCCAGAAAGAATGACCTGCCAATAATGGCTTTTCAAAAGCAAACTGGTAAAAATTATTATAGTCACCTGCAAGCATTACTGCCCGCAGATCATCATCCACTGTTGTATTCCAATTTTCAGCAGCATAAGCGATATAGCCATCCGTTAACCATTTAGGCAGATCCAGCAATGCCTGGTTGGCTGCAAACTCTCCAAGATCATCACCAAATAATAAATTCTCCACAAGGTTTCTTGCAATACCCTGACGTATTTGCAATTTCAGATTTGCATGATTGCCATCATAATAAACGATCATTTTGTTATTTACCAACTTGGTTACACCACCTGTATTCTGCCAATCAATACCTAAACCGATATTGGATTGTTGCATTTCATCATAATTATTATATGCAACAATATTAATACGACGTTGTAATCCATACTCTACAAATTCCTCGATAGAATTCAATTCCTGTTCGGCAACCTGTGCTACATATTTACCCAAGCCTAATCCATCCTGGCTGAAATAAGTGTTAAAATTATCTGTCTGATAATATTTCCACTTGAATTTTTGAAATTGCAAACGATTTTTACCGAATTCAACTGTATTCACCTGGGCACTTGTTTCCATAGCAAATAAAACGGTAAGGCAGGTAATCAAACTAAATACTTTCTTCATAAATCTTTTCTATTTCTGATCTCTTATATATTATTTTCTCTGTAACAGTTTCTTTATTCTACACTTGTAGCATTGTATCCTGATTGCTATATGGGTACTGTACTATTTCTTTTCGCCTGTTACAATACGAACTATCTTTACAATAGATACAATTAGATTTAAAAATACGAAAAACCATCCATGTTAGTTGTTAAGTCGTTCACTTTTAGCCCTGTTCAGGAGAATACTTATGTTTTGTATAACGAACAAAAGCAGTGTTGCATTATAGATCCGGGGTGTTATTTCCCGAAGGAAAGGGACGAATTAAAAACGAGTATCGAAAAGACAGGTCTGACTCCTGTTTTGCTGCTTAATACTCACTGCCATCTTGACCATGTTTTTGGCAATAAATTCGTTCATGACACATGGGGGCTTGATCTCCATATTCATGAAAAAGAAAAAAAACTACTCGAGTTTGCTCCGCAATCCGGACTTATGTATCAACTCCCATTCGACAACTATGATGGCCCATTGGTTTATTTAAAAGAAGGAAATAATATAAAAATTGGCGATGAAGAAATGGAGGTTCGTTTCACTCCCGGCCATTCTCCTGGTAGTGTCTCTTTTTATCATGAAGCCGGTGGTTTTATAATAGGTGGTGATGTTTTGTTTAACGGAAGTGTAGGTAGAACAGATCTACCAGGTGGTGATATGGATATTCTTATCAATAGCATCCAGACGCAGTTCTTTACTTTACCGGATGAAACAAAGGTTTATTCCGGACATGGACCGGTTACAACAGTTGGATATGAAAAAATGAATAATCCGTTTGTGAAGATGTATTAAGAAAATCTTATTTTAAAAATCTACCAATTATTGGCAATCGTTGAAAATCCTTCTTTTCTACATTCAAAACAAAGATGATAAAAGATGCCAAAAGAACAGTAGCAAAACCACGATCAGCCCAAACCCCAAAATTAAGATTTACAAAAAGTAAGTGAATGAAATAAAGGATCACCACAATTACTATATAAGCTAATAGCTTTTTCCATGCATAAGGTATCCTATAAGCTTTCTGTCCCCAGGCATAAGATATCACCATCATGGTTCCATAACATGCAAATGTTGCCCAGGCACAAGCCATATATCCGAATGTTGGAATAAAAAAGAAATTAATTGTTAGAGTAATAACCGCTCCGATCAATGTGATCCATGCCCCTGACAATGTTTTGTTGCTAAGTTTATACCAGATGGAAAGGTTATAATAAATACCAAGGAACATATTCGCCAGCAATAGTATCGGAACCACTTTTAACCCCTCCCAATAAACTGATTTACCTAAAAAGTATTTCCAGATATCAATATATAAGGCTACAACCAAAAACATGCAACAGATTACGATCACAAAAAATTTCATCACCCTTGCATATATCCGTTGAGGATTTTCACCCTGCGCCTCTTTGAAAAAGAAAGGCTCGGCTCCTAATCGAAATGCCTGTATAAAAAGAGTAATTAATATAGAGAGTTTATAACAACCGCTATAAATAGCAACTTCTGTTTTTGGTGATGCTGCTGTAGACCACCAGCCCAGCATGATCCTGTCAAAAGTTTCATTGATCATTCCACCAAATCCTGCAATAATAAGCGGCATGGAATATAACATGATCTCCTTCCATAAAGCACCTTTGAATTTCCATCTGAATGAGAAGAATTCTTGCCACAAAAAGAGAAATGTAATAGCAGACTGCACCAGATTTGCAATGATCACATAACCAACTCCTATGTTTTCATTATAAAAAAATAAAAAAATACTATCCGGATTATTCTTTTCAATTGCAGGACAAACAGATAAAAAGAAAACGATGATGATAATATTGATCAGAATACTGGCGATTCTGATACTGGCATATTTGATCGGCCTCCCTTGTTGTCGTAGTTTGGCAAATGATATAGTAGTTAATGCATCAAAACCAATTATAAAAGCACTCCAGGTGATATATTCTGGATGCTCTTTTAACGAGATTAGTTCTGCAAAATTTTGTCTGAAGAGTAATAATAGCGTAGTAAAACTAATGGTACTGATGATAAGCGAAACTGTGATTGTATTATATACATCATCAGCTCTTTCCTTATTTTGTACAAATCTGAAATAAGCAGTTTCTAAACCATAAGTAAAAATTATATTGAGAAAAGGTATCAGGGCATATACCAGATTCATTTCACCATAAGCTGGAGTAAGTAATGTTGCTGTCAAATATGGTGTAAGCAAGTAATTGAGAAAACGGGCTGCTATAGAGCTTGCTCCATACCAAATTGTTTGTCCTGCCAGTTTTTTAATACCACTCAAAGGATTGGAAATTTCTTTCCAAAAATAGTCCTTGCAAAGCCAAAAAACTAATCTAGCCTAAGCTGTTTACTTTTAATTATGATATTAACCATCGCTTTTTCGGGCAGAGTGTATCTTTATCAACAAAAAACGATAACCAATGCCCGTAATACTTCCTGTAGATGATAAATCTCCTGTTTTTGGTAAAAATTGTTTTATTGCTCCCAATGCTACAATTGTTGGCAATGTAATTGCCGGCGATGATTGCAGTTTCTGGTTCAATACTGTTGTTCGGGGCGATGTAAATTTTATTAAAATAGGCAACAAAGTAAATGTGCAGGATGGTGCCTGTATACATTGTACCTATCAAAAATGCGGAACTACGATCGGTAACAATGTTTCGATCGGGCATAATGCAATTGTACATGGATGTACCCTTCATGATAATGTATTGATTGGTATGGGTGCCATAGTAATGGACCAGGCAGTGGTACATAGTAACACCATCATAGCCGCCGGTGCAGTTGTTTTGGAAAATACGATCTGCGAAGCAGGTAGCATTTATGGCGGAGTGCCTGCCAAAAAATTGAAAGCAATTCCTGAAGCAATGATCAAAGGTGAAATAAACAGAATTGCTGACAACTATGTCACTTATTCAGATTGGTTCAGAGAAAAGAAGTCGGAAATCTGATATTTAAAAAAGTTAAATTATTCTTGTAAGCTGAAAATCAGACAGCTGACAATAATCGTCTGTTTAATTCCTGACTTTCCCATTTAACAAACAATTAATAATAGTTAATTTCGTTATTAATTCAAGCCATATACAATGAAGAACCTTCGATTTTATGCCCTTGCTCTAAGTATTACCTTCTGTCTTTCATCATGTGGGATGCTTAGCAGAATGTTTCCCAAAAAAACGGGGTGCCCTACCAATGGTAAGAACGTAGGTGCAGAAAAAATTCTTAGCGGCGATCCTAAAGCTGCAAAGGATGCTAAAAAAGCAAAGAAATTCCGAAGTTAATTTACTGTTATGTGCAGCTAAATACCAATAAATCCAGTCTATGTAATAACCTAAACACCTTTACTATGAGCCTCACATTACGTACCACTCTCGGTTGCACCGAAGCAATAATCGCTGATGATGGCGGTTTAAAAGAATTTTATCGGATAGCCAATATCCTTAGCCAGGATTTTAACGTTGACTATTCCCACAAAGAAGATGACTTCGATACTATTGATTGGGAGTTCCGATACAAAGGACATAACATTACACTTCATTACAGCATTTATAATGGCATTTCTATTTTCCCAACTAAAACAAGAGATGCTTTAGTAAAAGACAATAAAGCTGTAGTAGAATTAGCCGGTATTATTGATAGTAAGTTATTTAACGGTGATCAAAGAAATATTGCTTAATCTCTTTTCCATTAAATAAAAAATATACAATTTGTAAGTCTCATTCTTTTGAGGCTTTTTTGTTTTATAAGGCTAATAGGTCTTTCCTTCAATTGATTCCATAATATTTACATAGCTCACAAACCTGTCCTCGTGTATTTCACCATTAGCAACTGCTTCTTTAACAGCGCAGCCTGGTTCATTAAAATGTAAACAATTGTTGAACTGACAATCTTTTAAGCGATCCCTCATTTCAGGAAAATAATGGGATACTTCTTGCTTGTCAATATCCACTAATCCAAACTCCCTCATTCCCGGTGTATCAATGATCCTGCCACCAAAGGGCAAATCATACATTTCTGCAAATGTTGTTGTATGTTGTCCTTTTCCACTCCAACCACTTACTTCCTGTGTCTTTAACTCCTTATCAGGAAACACCACATTTAGGAAAGATGATTTGCCTACACCACTATGACCACTGATCAATGTTGTTTTGTCTTTAAGCATCTCCAGTACAGCTTCAACCCCTTCTCTTTTTTCTGCACTTACCAGGAAAACTTTATATCCAACTGCTTCATACATTTCTTTCCATTGCTCATACTTCGCTATTTCCTTAGCCTTGTACAGATCAGATTTATTAAAAACAATAAATGGCTTTACATGATACATTTCTGAAGCAACCAGAAAACGGTCAATAAATCCTTGTGAGGTTTTTGGCTCCTTTAATGTAGCTACCAGCATCGATTGATCGAGATTTGCAGCTACAATATGATGCTGGTATTTATTTCTGGGCGATTGACGATTGATATAGTTATTCCTTTCATGAATTTCATCAATCATCGCTGTATTATCATTTTCATTTTCTATCTCAAATTCAACTTCATCTCCTACTGCCACCGGATTAGTGGAAGTGATGTCATCGATCTTCATTACTCCTTTCATCCGGGCATTCCAGAATTTTCCATTGATATCCTTAATTGTATACCAGCTTCCTGTTGATTTATAAACTGTTGCTCTCATTAGCTGCAAGATAATAGAATAATCGCTCAGGGGAATTTTCTAAATACAGTGTATCGTAAAACAATTTCTAGAAAAAGAAATGCAAGGGCGGCAAAAACAAATGGGAAAAACCTTTCTTCTGTACGGATAAATTTAATTATCTCAATTTTTGATTTTTCAAGACTATCAATTTGCTTATATGTTTCCTTTAATGCAGCCTTATCTGTGGCCCTAAAATATTCGCCACCTGTTTCATTGGCGATTTTTTTTAAAAGATCAACATCAATAAACCCAATTTCAGGATTTCGTTGCTTAGACTTTTTACCTGAAACTTCAGTAATTCCTGATGGCAAAGCACCCATCCCTATAGTGTATACTTTTACACCTTGCGACTTTGCAATTTCCAATGCCGTTAAAGGATCGATCAACCTGGTATCCGGTGCATCTTCTTTACCATCTGTGATAAGAATAATGACTTTACTTTTTGCCTTACTTTTTGTTAACCGATCAACTGCGGTAGCCAACCCTTCTCCTATTACAGTTCCGTCTTTTAAAAGTGTTCTGCTTTCCAGCTTCTGGATCTGTGTGATCAAAGTATTCCGATCATTTGTGATCGGACATTGAGTAAAACTCTCACCGGAAAAAATCACTAACCCGATCCTGTCTATCGGCCGGCTTCTTACAAATTCTTCAGCCACCTCTTTGGCCACTTCCATTCGGGAAGGAGGAATATCTTGTGAGCCCATACTTCCGCTAACATCCATACAAAGAATTATATCGATTCCCTCTCCTTCTGTTCGCTGTTCTTCATTTCTTAATTGTGGACGAGCCAGTGCAATGATCAAACAACCCAGTACCAGTATTCTTAAAATAAAAGGGAGATGCCTGAGACCGTTTTTCCACGAAAAAGCGGAATACGCATTTACAGTAGAAACCGTAATTGATGCCTGCTGTTTATCACCATGTTTAATATACCACCAGATCAAAACTGGCAACAATGCAAACAACCCGAAGAAAATCGGGTAATCAAAATGCATATTTTTTATCCAATCGTATAACATAGTTTCTAAATCTCTCCATCAGGTAGTTTCTCTGTACCGGATCTTTCGAATGCGTTTATTGTATTTTTTATTTTATTAAAACAGCTACTTCTGTCTTCATCAGAAGGAATATATTTTGCAAACTTCACAAAATCACTAAGCCTCAAAGCTTGAGTAAGCTTTTCAAATTGTTCGTTATCGGGTAATACATTGCGAATTTGCACTATAAGATCATCTGTTGTTTTTTGTAAAGAAAGAATGCCTTTTTTTCTGTAAGTATACAAACGGAAGATGTTGATCAGCCTGGAAAAATATTCCTGATCAGTTATTTGTTCCTTTTGCAAATCATCCAATTGTTGCATGGCTTCATCATAAGGATCAACAGTTATTTTAGAAACCGGCAATACGACAGGTTGTTTTTTCTTGCGTAAAATTATATAGGTAATTAAACCCAATAGCATAGCTGCTATTCCATAGATCCACCATGGTAATTTCTTTTTGCCAGTTTTTACTTCCTGAATATCTTTTATGCCATGATAATCCTGTTCCGGATCAAAATCAGAAAAGTCAACATCTATTGGTATTGGATCTGTCATTATACTTTTTGTCAAAACAAAAGGTGGAATTTCCCACCTGCCGGAATCAAAACTTGTAATTGTATAGGTTCTTATAATATTCACCTCCCCATCATTTATTGTACTATCAACGACAACTTTCTCTAAAAACTCAAAATGAGAAATGGAATCAGGCTCTGAATATTCTATTGATGAGCCGGAGGGTAAATTCATTTCCACTTTTACAATTAAAGGCTCACCCAAAAGGATCTTGTTTTTATTGACGGATGCTTTAATGACAGCATTATTCTGTGCAAATAGAATTTGTGTAAAAACAATTGATAGTAAAAGAAATATATTTTTGCTGCTGATCATCTTTGTTTGTTCCTGCTAAGAAAGAATCGTTGGAGAACTTTCACATACTCTTCACCGGTTTTTACATGCAGCAGGTCACAACCTGCCTTTTTAAATGTTTGAGTGCTATATTCTGTTAACCGGAAAAATTCCTGCTCAAAACTATACCTGACAAAAGCATTACTGCTATCCACCCATTTTGATTTACCCGATTCCGCATCTTCAATTTTAAGTAACCCTGCATTGGGCAATTGCTTATCCATCCGATCATAAACTTTTATACCAATTATATCATGCTTTTTACCGGCAATACGCAATGCATCCTCATAATCAGCATCTATAAAATCGCTGAGAATAAATGCAATACTTTTTTGCCTTGTAGTATTATTGAAATAACGAAGAGCTTTACTAACAGCAGTTCCATTACCTTTTGGTTCTTTACTCAGTAATTCCCTTACAATATAAAGTGCATGTTGCTTTCCTTTCTTCGGGGGAATAAAGGCTTCAACTTCATCACTATAAAAAACCACTCCAACCTTATCAGCATTATTCACTGCTGAAAAAGTAAGGACAGCAGCAATTTCTGTTATAATATCTTTTTTGCGGGCAGTTTCAGTTCCAAAAAATGAGCTACGACTAATATCTACCAACAACATCACTGTTAATTCTCTTTCCTCTTCAAATATTTTACTATACGGATGACCAAACCTTGCTGAAACATTCCAGTCAATAAAACGGATATCATCACCTGCTGCATACTCTCTCACTTCTTTAAATGACATTCCTTTTCCTTTAAAAGCACTATGATATTCACCTGTAAACAGATCACTGGTAAGTTTTTTGCTTTTAATTTCGAGCTCCCGTACCTTTTTAATTATTTCAGCTGTTGTTAACATTACGGTACATTGATTTGGCGCAATACATCATCAATCACATCTTCAACCATTACATTTTCAGCTTCAGCTTCATAGGTCAACCCTATACGATGGCGCAATACATCTTTACAAATACTTCTTACATCTTCTGGAATTACAAATCCTCTTTTATTTAAAAATGCCTGTGACTTAGCTGCAAGTCCTAGACTGATACTTCCTCTGGGCGAAGCACCATAGGAGATCAAAGGTTTTAAATTTCCCAGATTATACTCCTCAGGATTTCTTGTTGCAAATACGATATCAAGTATATACTGTTCAATTTTTTCATCCATATAGATCTGTTGCGTTAAATCCCTTGCAATCAAAACTTCTTTAATTGAAACAACTTGTTTTATATCCGGAAATTTACCTTGAATATTTTTGCGAAGAATGATTTGCTCTTCAGCCATTTTAGGATAATCAACAATGACCTTCATAATGAACCGGTCAACCTGTGCTTCCGGTAATGGATAAGTTCCTTCCTGTTCCAATGGATTTTGTGTTGCCAATACCAAAAAAGGTTCATCCAGTTTATATGTACTTTCTCCGATCGTTATTTGTCTTTCCTGCATAGCTTCCAGCAATGCACTTTGCACTTTTGCCGGCGCCCTGTTTATTTCATCTGCCAAAATAAAATTGGCGAATATGGGACCTCTTCTAACCACAAATTCATTTTTCTGCTGATTATAGATCATTGTTCCGATAACATCTGCAGGTAAAAGATCAGGAGTAAATTGAATACGGCTGAATTGTGCATGTATTGCCTGTGCCATAGATTTTATTGCCAAGGTCTTTGCCAACCCAGGCACCCCTTCTAATAATACATGACCATTGCTGAGCAATCCGATCAATAACCTGTCGAGCATATGACTTTGCCCAATTATTACATGACCGATCTCTTCTCTTAATTTATCTGTAAACTGACCGGCTTTACTGATCTTCTCGTTGAGTAGCTTAATGTCTTCTGCTGTTTTTAACATGAGCATTATTTAAAGTATCACAAAATACGAACTTGCTTTTAGCAAATAATTTGCCGTTATTATGAATGGTATAAAATAAATGATGATTTTGGTGGTTTTTACCCTTTTATTCTCCGAAAAGTTTACCTATTTTGTGTCATTAACCAATTTTACTATGAAAAAGATTTCAGGCCTCATTTTACCTTTTCTTTTCCTGACACTATTAATTGTTACATCTTGTCAGAAAGAAGATGATACACCTCTTCCAAAAACAAAGACAGTGTTAATCAGCCAGGCATCCTGGAAGTTTAGTAATGCTATGGTAGGCACTTCTGATGTTTCTGCATTTTTACAGGCTTGTCAGAAGGATAATATTTTAACTTTTGCAGCTTCTGGAGGAACAGGAAATGTAGATGAAGGTCCAACCAAATGTAATGGTGGAGACCCTCAAACAAATCCCTTTACCTGGAATTTTCAAAGTAATGAAACGGAGTTATTTATTTCTGCAACTCTTTTCACTGGTGGAAGCAGCACTTTTACTTTAGTTTCATTAACCGAAACTCAGCTTATTGTTTCGCAAGTAATTACTGTAGGTGGAACTCCACAAACTGCAATTGTTACTTTTATACATTAAAATCAGGAAAGATATTTCCCAACGATAGGCACTCTTCTTCCTACACCAAAAGCTTTTGGTGAGATTCGTATGATCGGACAGAACTGATTACGTTTATATTCATTGACATTCACCATTTTTAATACCCTGTCAACCAAAGTTGCATCAAAGCCCTGCTCCTTTATATCATTAGGTCCTTTTCGTCTTTCAATATATTGATATAAGATACGATCGAGTATATCATAATCGGGTAATGAATCTGTATCTTTTTGCCCAGGCCTTAATTCTGCTGATGGTGGCTTTACAATAATATTTATAGGAATGATCTCTTTGTTTCTGTTGATGTATTTTGCCAATGAGTATACCTGCATTTTATAACAATCACCCAATACTCCTAATCCACCTGCCATATCCCCATACAATGTTCCATAACCTGTTGCCAGTTCACTTTTATTAGAAGTATTTAAAAGAATATACCCGAACTTATTTGCAATGGACATCAATAAATTTCCTCTGGATCTGGATTGAATATTTTCCTCAGCAACACTGAAAGGCAGATCCTTAAAAATGGGTTTTAATTCAGTAAGAAAACTTTCATAAATATTTTTAATTGGAATGATATCATAAGGATTTCCAAGATTCTTACTTAACAATTCAGCATCAGCAACAGAATGATCTGAAGAATATTGAGAAGGCATCAAAATTGCTCTTACATTTTCTTTGCCTAAAGCGGAACAGGCCAACACTAGGGTTACTGCACTATCTATTCCACCACTGCTGCCAATAATAGCTTTTGTAAAACCCATTTTATTGAAATAATCTCTGATACCCATTACTATAGCATCATAGATCTCTGCAATACATAAATTATAGTCTAATTCACCAGGATCAAACTCAGCATCCGGCAAACTTTCTGCTTTTACTTTAACAGGATCAGTAAAGGTTCCATCATCATTCAGCTTAACGATATCCATTGCTTCCTCAAACAAGGGTAATTGTTTTATCAGATTCGCATTTTTATCAAATACCAATGAAGCTCCATCAAACACAATTTCTGTCTGGCTGCCTACACAATTGCAATACAACATTGGCAGCTTATACTTGGTAACATTCAATTTTACAATTGCCTTTCTGTCCTCAACATGTGTGTAATCAAAAGGTGATGCAGAAATATTAAGCATCATATCCGGTTCCAACTTCATCAGTTCATCCATCGGGCAATTCCGGTATAAGGGGTTATCGCCCAAATTCCAGATATCCTCACAAATAGTAATTGCCAGCTTTTTTCCTTTGAATTCAACTATATTCCAATTGTAGGCCGGTTCAAAATACCTGTATTCATCAAATACATCATAATTAGGCAAACATGTTTTATGTGCTATTCCTTTTACCTCTTTTTCATATAAGAAATATGCAGCATTGAACAGGTCCTTGCCTTCTTTAACAGGATTAATATCCGGCGCACCAATAATTACAGCTATGGAATCTGCATGCTCTTTTATTACATCAATCGCTTTGTAGCATTTATTGATAAAATCTTCAAACTCCAGAAAGTCCCGTGGCGGGTATCCACAAACACATAATTCAGAAAATAATACAAGGTCAGCACCTTGCTTTTTTGCCCAATCAATTCCCTCAATGATCTTACGGGTATTTTCTTCAAAATTGCCAATATGATAGTTCTGCTGTGCTAATGCAATCTTCATCATACAAAATTACAGTAATGAACAACGATTTAACAGTAATTTTTAATCCTTTAATTTCGTAATTGCAACAAATAGAACCAGAAATCGTTAACAATTGCTATGAAAAAAACCAGCTTACTTATATTAATAACTTTTTCCCTTTTTGCTTGTAAAGGCGATAAAAACATTCCAGATGTTTCAACTATCAATGTTGATATTAAAATAGAAAGATTTGACAAGGATTTTTTTGCAATTGATACCACTAATGTGTTTCAGGGCTTAGATCAATTAAACAAAAAATATCCGGAGGTAACTCCAATTTTCCTTCAATATATTTTGGGAGTTGACAGCTCCAATGTGGAATCAGGAATTAAAAACTTTATTCGTTTAAGTAAAGGAAGTGAATTGTATGAAAAAATGAATTCACTTTTTAAATCCACCACAGAACTTGAAAAAGAATTCAAAAGAGCATTTCAGTTTGTAAAATATTATTTCCCAAAATATCTGGTACCAACAATTGCTACTATCGCAGGCCCTGTTGATGCATTGGCTCAATCTGATAATGGCCCTACCCCTGATTTTCTTCGACCCGGTCTTTTGGGGATCAGTTTACAATTTTATTTAGGTGAAGATTTCGCAGTTTATAAGGACCCTTTCTTTATTGAAAATGTGGCGCCAACATACAGAAGCAGGAGATTTAGCAAAGAATATTTGATTGCAGATGCTATGCAATTAATAGTAAGTGATCTGTTCTCAGACAAAAGCAGCGGTAAACCTCTGATTGAACAAATGGTAGAAAAAGGTAAACAATGGTTTTTATTGGATAAGTTTCTGCCTGGCATTCCTGATTCTATCAAAACAGGATATACCAAAGAGCAATTGGAGTGGTGTAATGATAATGAAGGATTGATCTGGGCGTATATTGTTAAAAACGAGAATCTGCAATCATTGAATCCTTCAGTAATTCAAATATATATTGGAGAAAGTCCATTTACTCAAGGTTTTTCTCCGGAATATTCTCCAGGCAATATCGGACAATGGATTGGTTGGCAATTCATTAAAAAATTTGCAGAAAAAAATCCTGAGTTAAAACCAGAAGAGATCATGCAAACAGATGCAGCTACTATTATATCTCAAGCGAAGTACAAACCAAAATAAAAGATCAATTCATAAAATTGAAAATTTTTCAAAATTCAAGATTTACAACTGTTTACAATTGCAACTATTTTTTTATTATAACTGATAAACATTAGTATTTTCAGGAGTATAATTTGCATACATTTACGGCAATCATGAAGTCTCTCCAAACACTTACAGATCCTGTTTATATACCAAAGACAAAATTCTCTTTTTATGATAAGCTTTGGTTAAGAATTATGAATGATAAAAGAGACCTGCCTTTTATATATTTACTAACTACTATACATTTGATTATTCTACCGGTTGCTATTCTTCTTTTTACACCAGTATTGACCGGTTGGTGGTGGTGGGCATTGGCAATTCCTTACTTTTATTTATCACAACTCTATTTCAAAGGAAGCTTTGGTTTAATGTATCACTGTTTCTGTCATCGTAAAACATTTAAAGCTCCCTGGCAGAAGCCCTTTTTCAATTATATAACCTGGATCATTTGTCCACTGTTTGGCCATGCTCCGGAAGGTTATTTCAGCCATCATATGGGTATGCACCATATTGAAAATAATTTGCCTGATGATACCAGCAGTACTATGGCCTATCAAAGGGATAGTGTAAAAGGTTTCCTTGCTTATTTTTTCAAATTCATCTTCGTTGGCGTTATTAACACTATTCGTTATTTGTTTAGTAAGAAAAGGAAAAAATTAGGACAACGGCTTACTACCGGGGAATATGTTTATCTCGTCTTTTGCATTGCGATGTGTTTTGTGAACCTGAAAGCGACATTAGTAGTATTTATTGTACCACTATTGTTTGCAAGGTTGGTAATGATGCTCGGCAACTGGACACAACATTCATTTGTAGATGCAAAAGATCCTGAAAACTTATATACAAGTTCCATCAACTGTATCAACACTGCGTACAATAAAAAATGCTGGAACGATGGTTATCATATCATTCATCACTTGCGTCCCGGAATGCATTATACAGAAATGCCGGATGAATTTTTAAAAAGAAAAGATGAGTTTGCAGCTAACAAAGCAATTGTATTTGATGGCATTCATTACCTCCACATATTTACCTGGTTACTTACCAAACGTTATGATAAGCTGGCAGATAATTTAGTTAATATCAATGGTGCTATTTTTAATTCGAAGGAAGAAGCTATAGCATTAATGAAAGAAAGGACGAGGAAGATTAGTCAGCTATAACCCGTATTATTTAAAGGGGAATTTACATCAATTATTAAAATATTAAACGCTGAATAGCGAACAGAACCCTGAAGAGTGCGACCCTGCCATTCGTACGGGGCAGGCTGGAAGGAACGATAATAGTAGCACTAAAGCTTGGCTAATAAAATGTATTCTTTCGTGTTAATTTGTGTGATTTGTTGCCGATTCTAATTATTCTTCATCGGTACGATCATCTCAAAGGATGGGATACTTACATCAAACATTTGTTTACTATGCAGATTTTCCATCTGGTAAGTACCATTCATCTTCCCCATTTCTGTACGAAGAT
>JAHEMN010000035.1:17234-24829 GCA_024643645.1 Chitinophagaceae bacterium
TAATTATTCTTCATCGGTACGATCATCTCAAAGGATGGGATACTTACATCAAACATTTGTTTACTATGCAGATTTTCCATCTGGTAAGTACCATTCATCTTCCCCATTTCTGTACGAAGATTACATCCACTTACATATTGATAGTTTTCTCCAGGTTGTAAAGTAGGTTGAACACCAACCACCCCTTCGCCCTCCACTTCCCGATTGCTGCCGTTACTGTCAAAAATATACCAATGACGGCGATGCAGTTTTACAGGGAAAGTATTGTGATTTTCAATAGATATGCGATAGGCAAACATAAATTCTGATTGCAACGGGTTGCTGTAATCAGCCTGGTAAAATGTTTCTACACTTACTTTAACTCCCTCTGATATCATGCTTGTCATATAGTAAAAATAAACAAATTACCAGAGAATCAAATCAACAGTATAATTAACGTAAAATCCAACGAAGGGGCTTAATTTTGCGCCACTAATTATAAAAAAGATAAATATGAAGATCGCAGTTGCAAAAGGAGATGGAATAGGCCCGGAAATAATGGAAGCCGTTTTAAAGATTTTTAATGCTAATAAAGTTCCATTGGAATATGACTTTGTAGATATGGGAAAATGGGTTTTTGATAAGGGGTTTAATAACGGTATGACTACAGAGGCCAAACAAACGATTGAAGAACTAGGCCTGTTATTTAAAGGACCGATGGAAACACCAAAAGGAAAAGGTGTAAAAAGTATAAACGTTACTGCCCGTAAAACATGGAATACGTATGGTAATAAGAGAGATTTCAGAACATTACATGGAGTGGATACAGTTTTCAGCAAAGCCGGAATACCTATTGACATTACAGTAGTGAGAGAAAATATTGAAGATACTTATGGCGGTATAGAACATATGCTTACACATGATGTAGCATTGAGCCGTCGTTTTATTACTCGTCCGGGTAGTATGCAGGTAATCCGATATGCATTTGAAATGGCGAAGTTGAAAAATGCCCGTCGTATAACTTGCGGACATAAGGCAAATATCATGAAGATCACCGATGGTTTGTTTTTAGAATGTTTTCATGAAGTTGCCAAGGAGTATCCTGAACTTAAGGCCGATGATGTAATAGTTGATGATCTGTGTATGAAATTAGTAACAAGGCCAGATCTATTTGATGTGGTCGTATTAACTAATCTGCAGGGTGATATTGTTTCTGATCTTTGTGCCGGATTAGTAGGGGGATTAGGTTTTGCACCTTCTGCAAATATTGGTGATCATATTTCAATTTTTGAAGCTGTTCATGGAACTGCACCAGATATAGCCGGAAAAAATATTGCCAACCCTACAGCATTGTTGCTTAGTGGTATAGCCATGCTTCGCCATGTAGGACTTACTGAAAATGCAGCTATCATTGAAAATGCATTATTATTTACATTGGAAAAAGGAGTACATACTGGTGATTTTGGAGATAAAAATATTCCGGCTGTAAATACTACAGAGTTTGCAGATGCGATCATCAGCAATTTTGGAAAACTGCCAGAGGTTGGAGCAAGAGAAATTATTCCTAATAAACCCGGCACTCCTACACCTTTGAAATTAGAAACACATCCAATGATGATATCTAAAGAAGAAGAGAAAGAAACAATTGTTGGTGTGGACCTTTTTATCGAAAGCGAAGAACAACCTTCTGCCATTGCTGAAAAATGCAAACGACATGCAGGTGTTAAATTCAATCTTATCAATATCAGTAACAGGGGTACACAGGTATGGCCTACCGGTTCGGTATATACCAACCTGGTAAATCAATATAATGTACGATTTGAAAGTATTGATGATGTTCCTTTGAATCAGCAGGATGTAATAGGCTTATATGTAAGTATGAGTGGAAATTTTAAAATATGCTCTTTTGAATTATTGAATATGTGGGGCAATAAAAAATCCTTCAGTTTAGCGCAGGGGCAATAATGCCCCTGTCCCCTAAAGGGGAACTTAGATTTAATAAATCATTTTAGCTTTCCTTATTCAAAAAAAAAGTTTTTTATTTTTTGACCCAGCAACATTACTACTAGCATCCTCCCTTTCAGCCTGCCCCGTCCGAATGGCGGGGTCACACTCTTCATCTTCCGGTAATTCTATTCAGCATTTTGTAAATTGCTTTACAAAGCACAAACTTATGCCTGTCGAAACAATAAAATATGCCAACAAAGAAGTAACCGTAGTTTGGAAACCAAATACATGCATACATTCAACTTTATGCTGGAAAGGACTATTGAATGTGTTTAATCCCAGAGAAAAGCCATGGATAAAAATGGATGGAGCTGATACCGAAAAAATTATTGATCAGGTTAAAAAATGTCCAAGTGGAGCATTGAGTTATTACTTAAATAGTGAAGTGCCTGCAGATGAAACATAAAAAACTTAAAACTTCTTAATATTCTTGTATCCATTCTTCATCAACCATTGCTGCACTTTATCTCTCTGATCTCCCTGCACAATAATTTCACCATCTTTTGCAGAACCACCGGTACCACAAAATGATTTTAATTTTTTTCCTAAGTCTTCCATGTCATTAACAGTACCAATAAATCCTTCAATTAAGGTTACAGCTTTTCCTGCACGGTGTTTTGTGTCCAATCTTATTTTTAATTTCTGTTGTGCAGGTGGTAAAGTTGCTGCATTATCTTGCTCTGGTTCAAAAGAAAAATCAGGGTCAGTGCTGTACACAAATCCTCTTGTATCTGGTTTATTTTTTTTCGACATAATTATATTATTACAGCCTTCAGGCTTAGATCCAGGCTTTGTGCCTGATGTATCAATGCACCTACACTTACAAAATCAACTCCGGTGTTTGCAAAATCAGTAATGTTCTCCAGATTAATACCTCCGCTTGCTTCAGTTTCAAATTCTCCTTCTATCATCTTTATTGCTTGTTTTATTTCATCAAACTTAAAATTATCAAGCATGATCCGAAACACTTTGCCTTTCCCGATAGCTATTACTTTTTTCACATCTTCTAAATTTCTCGTTTCAACTTCTATTTTTAATCCGGGCTTTTTATTTTTTACATATTCTGCAGCGTTTTCAATCGCTTTTTCAATTCCACCACAATAATCAATATGATTATCTTTCAACATGATCATATCATATAATCCAAACCGGTGATTAATTCCTCCGCCTATTCTTACTGCTTCTTTTTCTAATAAACGAAAATTGGGAGTCGTTTTCCTGGTATCCAGCAACTTTGTTTTTGTACCTTTTAATTTTTCAACGTACTTATTCGTCAATGTTGCAATTCCGCTCATTCTTTGCATACAATTCAGCACCAATCTTTCGCATTGCAAGATCGTATGAATAGAAGCTTCAACCTCGAAAGCCTTTTCTCCGGCTTTCATTTGCTCTCCATCTTTTTTAAAAGAAGTAAAAACACAACCGGGTTCTTTATAATTAAAGATTTTTTCAGCGATTACCAAGCCAGCCAAAATTCCATCTTGTTTAATTTTTAAAACCGCTTTGCCTTTTGCAGCGGGATCTATAACCGATAGTGTGGAGTGGTCACCATCTCCAATATCCTCTTTTAAGGCTTCATCAATTAAATGCTTTAGCTGCTCTTCAAAATTCATAATTGCAAAAATAATGTATCAAACCAAGCTTATTTCAAACAAAAAGTCCCGTCTCGTATTAATCGAGACAGGACTTTCAAAAAATTTATAAATATTTAATCCATCGACTGGAATCTAATTTCTTTTACGACTTCTTTGCCATTTTTTACTTTCATAAAAACATTGGTTCTAAAGTTTCCGGCATTTGTTTGTAATGTGCCGACACAATATTGACTTCCACCGGCACCATCGCCTTTGTGTTTCAACTCAAACCCTTTGACGCCATTATTATTAAAAAAATCTTTTACTATCAATTGAGCTTGAGCCTTGCTGTAACTGTCGCTTTTATCAGGGAAGGTCAACTCTACATTGTCATCAAAATAGCTTGATAACTGTGCAGCATTACCAGTCTTTAAGGCTCCAATAACTTCTTCAATACTACTCTTTTGTATTGCAAAAGAAGAAAGCAGCAAAGCTGAACCAACTAATAAATAAGAAAATATCTGTTTCATAATAAAATAGGTTTTCACAGGTCTAAGTATCTAAAAACATGCCATTTTAAAATAGTAGTTTTATAGGATACTAAAGTACTAAAAATCAATAGTTTTTCAACTTTTTTACAAAATTATAATGTATTTGAATGTAGTTTTACAGGGTACGGATTGTTTAAACCCTTGAATAGATTGTATTTGTACTAATTAATATATTATTAATCAATTATGTCTAAAAAGAAAGTCATTCTCGTTATCATGGACGGATGGGGATTGGGAAAAGTTGCTTCAGCCGATGCAATTCAACATGCTAATGTACCCTTTACAAATTCGTTGTATTCCAGGTACCCAAATACAACATTAATTACTTGCGGAGAGGCAGTCGGACTGCCAGAAGGTCAGATGGGGAATTCTGAAGTTGGACACTTGAATCTTGGAGCCGGACGAATAGTTTACCAGGAACTACAACGAATAAATGTGGCAATAAAAGATGGTTCATTTGCTAAAAATGAACAACTCCTAAATTCAATCCGATATGCAAAAGACAATAACAAACCCTTGCATCTTTTAGGTTTAGTAAGTGATGGTGGTGTTCATTCACATATTAATCATATAAAAGCTATTGTAGACATTTGTAAGGCCGAAGGATTGGACAAAGTATTCATTCATGCATTTACTGATGGAAGAGATTGTGATCCAAAAAGTGGTTTAGGGTTTATTATCGATCTGCAAGATCATTTAAATAAAAGTGTAGGAAAAATTGCTACAGTTAGTGGCCGCTACTTTGCAATGGATAGAGATAAACGCTGGGAAAGGATAAAATTAGCATATGATGCAATGGTAAAGGGAGAAGGACAAAAAGCAACAGATGCTATTGCTGCTGTTGAAAATTCTTACAAGAATAATATTACCGATGAATTCATTTTACCTACTTTAATATTAAATGAAGGACAAGAACCATTGACAACAATAAAAAATGGTGATGTTGCCATTTGTTTCAATTTCAGAACAGACCGATGCAGAGAAATTACACAGGTTTTATCTCAAGTTGATTTTCCGGAATTTGATTTGAAAAAATTATCCCTTCATTATACAACAATGACAGAGTATGATAAGACCTATAAATATGTTCATGTAATATTTGATAATGAGAATTTAAATCACACACTTGGTGAAGTTTTGCAAGAGCATGGGCTTAAGCAATTAAGAGCAGCAGAAACTGAAAAATATCCGCATGTTACATTCTTTTTCAGTGGAGGTCGTGAAAAAGAATTTGAGGGTGAAAAAAGAATTATAGCACCTTCTCCAAAAGTGGCAACATATGATCTGCAACCTGAAATGAGTGCATACGAGTTAACAGATCTTGTACTCCCTGAAATAGAAAACAAAACAGTAGATTTTATTTGTCTCAACTATGCCAATGCAGATATGGTAGGGCACACCGGTGTGTGGGAAGCTGCCATCAAAGCTGCAGAAACAGTTGACAAGTGTGTAAAAAAGATTGTAACAACAGGGTTGGAAAACGGATATACAATTTTTTTAACGGCAGATCATGGCAATTCTGATTATCTGATTAATGAAGACGGGTCGCCTAACACTGCACATACACTTAACCCTGTTCCTTTTTTTATAATAGATAATGAATGGAAAGGTGAACTTAAAGAAGGCAAACTTGCCGATATAGCCCCTACTATATTAACCATGATGGGCATAGCTGTACCGAAAGAAATGACTGGAGAAATATTAATTAATACTTAAATAATTTTAAAAACCTTTATATTATGATCAGAAAGATTATGCTTTTCTTACTAGCCGCTTTAGTTATCATTCAATTTATTCATCCAGAAAAAAATAAGTCGGAGGGACCGCAAAAGAATTTTATTGGTAATTCATTTTCTATCCCGGAAGATGTTAAAACTATTATGGCAAAAGCCTGTAATGATTGCCATAGTAATAATTCAACATACCCATGGTATGCTAAAATCCAACCGGTGCATTGGTGGCTTGATAAACATATTAATGACGGAAAGAATCATTTGAATTTTGATGAATACACTCATAAGTCCCTACGCTATCAGTACCACAAAATGGAAGAAACAATAGACATGGTAAAAAAAGGAGAAATGCCATTAAACTCTTATACATGGACCCACAAGGACGCCAAACTTACAGACACAGAAAAAACTAAAATAATTGATTGGGCAAATGCAGTAATGGATAATATGAAAGCAAAATATCCTATCGATAGTTTAATAAGAAAGAAGTCTTAGCTGATCTTCAATAACTTTTAGAATAATAAAAAGGCGACATTATTTTAAACTTGTACATTGAATTAATAAACGCTGGATGCCAATTCCTGTTGCATGAACCCATTTACATTTTTAAATCTTAAAAAGACGAATAGCAGTATTTGCTTAAAAAAATTACTATTACTTATAGTCTTACTTAGCTTAACAGCTTTAGTAAATGCACAACAAGACAGTACAGATGAAAAAGAACTGGATGAAGCTATTGTATATTCAAACAAGTTTGTTGAAAAGAAAAAAAATCTTGCTCAAAAAATAGATATCGTAAGTGCCAGAAGTATAGCAAGGTTCAATAGCCAAAATACGGGTGATCTTTTAATAAGTACCGGAAATGTTTTTGTTCAAAAAAGTCAGCAAGGAGGAAGCAGCCCTGTAATCCGGGGCTTCGAAGCCAGCAGAGTTCTTCTAGTAGTTGATGGAGTAAGACTTAACAATGCTATTTTCCGATCTGGTCATTTACAAAATGTTATAACCATTGATCAGAATATGCTGGAGAGAGTAGAAATAATGTATGGCCCTTCTTCTACGCTTTACGGCAGCGATGCATTAGGCGGATTAGTGCATATGCGTACAAAATCCCCAATATTATCTACTACCAATAAATTAAAAATAAAGGGCAACGGATTCACCAGATTCAGTAGTGCAAATAATGAATTTTCTGTTCATGCTGATGTAAGTCTTGGCGGGCAAAAAATTGCCTGGTTACAATCCTATACTATAAGTGATTTTGGAGATATGAAAATGGGGAATAATTACAACAATAAATACCCGGATTTTGGCAGACGTTCAACTTATATTGCAAACATCAATGGAATTGATTCTATTTTAATTAATACTAAAGACAACGTCCAAAAAAATTCAGGTTACCAACAATGGGATATACTTCAAAAAGTAATAATTAAACAGTCTGAAAAAGTTACACACCATTTTAATTTTCAATATTCAAATACAACTGATATACCAAGGTATGATCGATTACAGGATACAAAAAACTTTGGAGGCAATATTGGTACAACCCTTCGGTTTGCCGAATGGTACTATGGCCCTCAAACAAGGTTACTCGGAGCATATGATTTGAATATTTCAAAACCAGGGTTTTTTGATGAATTAAAGTTTAATCTTAATTATCAGGACATTAAAGAAAGTCGTCAGCAAAGAGAATATAAAAGATATGATCGGTTTGACAGCAGAAGAGAACATGTAAAAGTTTTTGGATTTAT
>JAHEMN010000162.1 GCA_024643645.1 Chitinophagaceae bacterium
AAAGGTAGGAATGTTGCATTAAGAAGAAAAAGAAAGTGGAAAACTCTTAATTTTATCTTTTTAGGAACGTTAGCTCTCCCGATAGCAATCGGGATGGTTAGAAAATTTGGAACGTTAGCTCAGTTGGTTAGAGTATTACCTTGACATGGTAGGGGTCACTGGTTCGAATCCAGTACGTTCCACTAAATTGCCCATTCAACAATCTCATTTACCCATTCTTCTTTTGCCGGGGTAGAAATTTTAATGTAGTTGTCAGTATATCCTTCAATCATTCCATTCTTATCTTTTCCTTCAAATAATACTTTTCGGTATTGTCCCGCATGTTGTTGTGTAAAGTATTGCATCTTCATAAATGAAAGATTGCGAAGTGCTTTATTTCTTTCATTACGGATGTTTACAGGAACAACAGGATCTAATGATAATGCATGAGTATTATCTCTTTCAGAGTATGTGAATACATGGAGATAAGAAATATCCAATGAGTGTAAGAAGTCAAATGTTTCTTTAAAATCTTTTTCTGTTTCTCCTGGGAATCCAACTATCACATCAACCCCAATACAGCAATGTGGCATTAAAGTTTTTATCAATGCAACTCTTTCAGCATATAATTCCCTTTTATACCTGCGGCGCATCAGACTTAATATTTTATTACTTCCGCTTTGCAATGGTATATGGAAATGCGGCATAAACTTATCACTGTTGGCAACAAACTCAATAATCTCATTGGTCAACAGGTTTGGTTCAATAGATGATATTCGGTACCTCTGAATTCCTCTTACATTATCTAATTCTTTGACCAATTCAAAGAAATTTTCTTCCCGACTGGAAATACCAATTGTAACTCCTGCACCATCTGGTCCCTTTCCAAAATCTCCCAGATTAACTCCTGTCAAAACGATTTCTTTGACACCATGTTTGGCTAAATGTTCTGCATTGGCGATCACATTTGCAATACTGTCACTTCTGCTTTTACCTCTTGCCATCGGGATAGTGCAAAATGAACAGTTATAATCGCAACCATCCTGCACCTTTAGGAAAGTTCTGGTACGGTCATTCACCGACCAGGAAGAGTTAAAACCGGTCACATCTTCAATATCACAACTGCTGATCTTTGCAGAATCCCCTTTTGTCAACTCACGGATGTGTTGGGCAATATTGAATTTTTCAGCAGCACCTAAAACGAGGTTTACTCCCGGAATTTCAGCTATTTCTTTTGGCTTCAATTGTGCATAGCAACCTGTAATAACCACAAAACTTTCTGGTGCTTTTCTTTGTATACGACGAACCAGTTGCCGGCATTCTTTATCAGCATTATCTGTTACAGAACAGGTATTAATAACGTATACGTCAGCTTGGTCAGTAAATTCTTTCTTCACAAAGCCTTCATTTTCCATTAATCGGGAAATTGATGAAGTTTCTGAGAAATTAAGTTTACAACCAAGTGTATGAAATGCCACTGATCTTGCTGCTGCCATAGAGTTTGCAAAGATAAATCATGATGAAAGGATTTCGGTTATTTTTTAAATTCAGTTACTTTTATCCAAATCTCTGATTGTGAATAAGAAATGGATACCATACATACTTATTTTGTTAATGCTGGTGGCTTTAATTGTGATCAGGCAGTTTCAAAAAGACAATAATCCAGTACCGAAACCAAAGACTACTACTACTAAGCCCAAAAACCCATCTGCAATTGATCGGGATCGGGGGTTTGATCGCCGTACTTCATTTTTGAAGTACAGTATTCATGCAACTTGTCGTATGAAATGCCGAAAGATTTCCAAAGCAGAAGTTGAGGAAATAATGGAGGACGGAAAAATAAATTATAACAAGAGTGATATTCAGAATGCAAGGTGTCCACGATATGCTGTTGAAGGGGTTACCAAAGATGATCAACGGGTAAGAATAGTTTATGCCCAATGTAATGAATCAACGACAGTTGTTACAGTAATAGATCTTGAAACAGATTTTCAATGTCATTGTCCCGGAGATAATGATAAATATAAAAATCAGTAATAATGAATTTATTACTGAAACCTTTTCAATTAGTTTATTGTATATATGCTCTAATAACATTTATACTGATAATGTTGCTTATTTTTCCTTTTGTAATCATTGCAAGTTTTTTTGGCAGGATCAAAGGAGGAAACATGATTTTCAGATTATGCATGTTTTGGGCTGATACCTGGTTTTTTTTAATAGCTATTTGGCATAAAAGAATTTACGAGGTGCCACATGATAAAAAGAAAGCTTACATATTTGTTGCTAATCATATATCATATCTGGATGCTGCTATTATTCCAAAAGCATTTCGTCAACTATTACGGCCTTTGGGAAAAGTGGAAATGAGTAAGGTGCCTATATTTGGTTTTATCTACAGAAATGCAATTGTTACTGTTGACAGAAGTAGTCCTGCAAATAGGGCAAGAAGTGTTTTGATATTAAAATCTATTATTAATAAAGGTATATCAGTATTGGTTTTTCCAGAGGGAACTTTTAATATGGGTACTACTCCGTTAAAGGAATTTTATGACGGTGCGTTTCGTATTGCCATTGAAACACAAACTCCCATTAAGCCGGTATTATATCTTGATGCTTACAGGAGGATGAATTATAAATCTTTGTTTTCATTAACTCCCGGGCAAAACAGAATTCTATATCTGGAAGAGATTTCTGTAAAAGGATATTCTGTAAATGATGTAAGTAAATTAAAAGAAGAAGTATATTCTATTATGGAAAATAAATTGATAGAATATAATGCCGGATGGAGAAAACCCTCAAACACTACTGTAGAGTAATATCAGGTGCTTAATTCCTGATTATCTTTAAAGTATAGATGCGATCAGAAAAAAACGATATAAAATTATCTGACTACCCTTCAACTGTTGGAGGCTATGCTGAAATAATCATACCTGCTGCATTACCAAAAAATTATACATGGTCTGTACCTGAGCAATTCAGAGAATCATTAAAACCAGGTTGCAGGGTAGAAGTAAATCTTGGCAAGAGTAAGAAATATGCAGGTATTGTAAAGAACCTGTATGCCAATAAGCCGGAGTTTATTGAGACGAAAGATATTCTGAATGTACTTGATGCAGAACCTGTAATATTTGAGCAACAATTGAAACTTTGGGAATGGATTGCCGCTTATTATATGTGCAGTGAAGGGGAAGTGATGGCTGCTGCACTGCCAGCTCATTTTAAATTATCAAGCGAAACGATTTTAGTTTACAACGAAGAATTTGGTGATGATTTTTCAATATTGGATCATGATGAATATTTAGTGGGTGAAGCATTGCTGATCAAAAAGGAACTGAAATTGGCGGAGGTGCAACAGGTATTGGATTCTTCTCATGTATACCCGGTAATCAACCGGCTTATCAATAAGAAAGTATGTTTTGTTTGGGAAGCATTAAAGCAGACCTATTCACCCAAAAAAGAAACATATGTATTATTGAATAAAGAATATGACAATGAAGATAAATTATCAGATCTGTTGAATAACTGGACAAGGGCTCCCAAACAAATGGAACTTTTATTAAGTTACCTGCATCTGATGAAAACGGAAGGTGAAGTTGTAAAATCTTCATTGTTAAAAAAATCCGGCGCATCAGATGCACAATTAAAGGGTTTAATAGAAAAAGATATTCTTTATACTGAAAAAAGAAATGTTGACAGAATAAAATACCTGCCAAAAAATGTGCAGATCGATTTTGAATTAACAAAAGCTCAACAAGAAGCATTAGCAGCAGTGAAAATAAAGTTGGAGGAGAAGCCTGTTTGTTTATTACATGGTATTACTTCCAGTGGCAAGACAAATATTTATATTAAACTGATTGAAGAGTATATACAAAAAGGGAAACAGGTTTTGTATATGTTGCCAGAGATCGCATTAACATCACAGGTTATTCGCCGGTTACAAAAACATTTTGGCGGCTATATCGGTATTTATCATTCCAAGTTTTCACAAAATGAAAGAGTGGAGATATGGAATAAAGTGAAAAATGGAGAATTAAGAGTAATACTTGGGGCAAGATCATCTGTCTTTCTTCCTTTTCAGAATTTAGGATTAGTTATATGCGATGAAGAACATGATACTTCTTATAAACAACAAGATCCGGCACCAAGATATAATGGAAGAGATGCAGCTATATATTTTGCTTCCCTGTTTTCCGCTAAAACTTTATTAGGAAGCGGAACTCCATCAGTAGAAAGTTATTATAATGCATCAACAGGTAAATATGGATTCGTTGAGTTATTACAACGCTTTGGCGATTTAAAATTACCAGCTATTGAATTTATTGATTCAAGAAAGATCATTCAAAAAGATAAATCAAAGATCATCTTATCTCCACCATTGATTGATGCAGTCAATGAAGTGATCGCAAGGGGAAAACAGGTCATACTTTTTCAGAACCGTCGTGGGTATGATCCATACCAGGTCTGCAGCACTTGCGGTTGGATTCCACAATGTAAATACTGTGATGTATCATTGACATTTCATAAACTGAGTAATAAACTGGTCTGTCATTATTGTGGTACGACCTATCCGCCTGTTCACACTTGTGCAGCATGTGGTAGTGATAAATTTGTACAACGGAATTTTGGTACAGAAAAGATTGAAGAGCAACTACAGGAAACATTTCCAGATGCAAAAGTAGCAAGAATGGATATTGATACTGTTCGGGGAAAGAATGCACATGATGTATTGATCCAGCAGTTTGAACAAAAACGAATTGATATTTTAGTAGGCACACAAATGGTGGTTAAAGGGCTGGATTTTGATAATGTTGACCTGGTTGGCATTTTAGATGCTGATGGATTATTGCACTTTGCAGATTTCAGAGTTAATGAAAGAGCTTTTCAGTTGATGGAGCAGGTGAGTGGCCGTGCAGGTCGTAAACCATCCTTCGTTGAAACTCCGGAAGGAAGGAAAGAAACGGGAAAGGTATTAGTGCAAACATCACAACCACATCATCCGCTTTTACAGATTGTACAAAAGCATGATTACAAATTAATGTTTGAAGAGGAATTGAAAAACAGAAAAGAATTCTTTTATCCTCCTTTCTCCCGGATCATCAAACTCACTTTCAAACATAAGATTAAAGAAGTGGTAGAAAGAGCTGCACATATTTATGCGGAAGCGCTAAAGAGAAGTTACGGTAACTATATTGTTGGCCCGGCAGAACCGGTAATTGGACGAATAAGAAACCAATATTTAATGGAGTTGTTAGTAAAACTACCGAGGGACAGTAAGACAATTCTTCAATGTAAAAAAGATATGCTGGAGCAGATAGCTATCCTCCATCAGAATAAAAGTTTCAGAAGTGTAACGATGGTGGCGGATGTGGATGCAGTGTAAAGAGATCAAAGGGAAAAGGTTTGAATTTTAAGTATAAAGTCTATGGTAGGTATTATCGTTCAGTTATTCCTTTCATGGTTAATTATCTGGTTATATGAAAAAGGTAATTTGTCCTTCATGGGTTTGAAACCCACAAAGAAAAGACTGCTGCTTTTTTTTCTTTTTTTCTCTATAACTATTGCCTGTGCGGTTTCTGGATTTTTTTTAAGGATGCTGATAGCGAAACAAAGCTGGACACTTAATCCTGAAATGAGCTTCAATCATATTTTAAATGGTTTTTGGTTTGTCATCAAGTCTGTTCTTTTTGAAGAATTTATTTTTCGTGGGGTACTGTTATATATTCTTATAAGAAAACTTGGATCCACAAAAGCCATTATCATATCAGCAATTACATTTGGTATTTACCATTGGTTTTCACATGAACTCTGGGGTAATCCGCAGCAAATGGCCATTGAGTTTTTTATAACAGGTGCTATGGGATTAGTATTGGCATATGGCTATGCAAAAACATATTCTCTATATGTTCCAATAGCCATACATCTGGGTTGGAACCTGGTGCAGATGGTTATTTTTTCAAATGGTAATTCAGGTCAGCAAATCTTTATCCAACAGGTACAAGCAACAGAAGTGGTACTTTCTTATTTAAGTTATTTTGTTATTACTTTATTTCCGTTATTAAGTTGTCTTTTAATTAATGCCTTAATTTTAAAAAAAATAAGGTCGGAGAATTTTATAAACAATAATTTCAGAAATCCAGATAGATAACAATACCGGTTATAATCTTTAATGTTGCCTTAGCTTGTCAAATATTTTATCCATTGAGCTCTTGGCTTTATCAATCGCTTCATGTACGGCCCCCTCAACAGTCTTTGCATTGCTGGAAACAGCAATAGGTTGCCTGTTTTTTAAACGTACTTCAAAAGTACATTGCTTATCATCTTGTCCATTCTTACTGCCGTTTGCATCGGAAAGATGAATTT
>JAHEMN010000163.1 GCA_024643645.1 Chitinophagaceae bacterium
AGAATACAATCAATGGATGCCCTATATACACGTTGATTTTCATGAACAATATTTTAATAACCCATATTATTTTGCTCCTGCTGCACAACCTTTTCATGAAGTAATAACACAATGGCAAAGAGATTTTCAAACTACGATCGGTAAAAATCATGCAAAGTATTTTGATGCGAATAGCTGGCTCTACTTTACACGAGAAGTTTTTGATCTTTTTTACCCTTCTTATGGTGATACATGGCCAACTTACAATGGAGCAATTGGTATGACGTATGAACAAGGCGGGCATAGTATGGCAGGCGCTTCAGTAATAAAAGCAGATGGAGACACATTGACTTTGTTTGATAGAGCCAATCATCATTATACAACCTCGTTAAGCACCATTGAAATTGCTTCTTTGAATGCTGAGAAGTTAATAAAAGAATTTAGAAAATATTTTAATGAAGCCGTATCTGTTGGTGTAGGAGAATATAAGTCTTATGTCATTAAAAATAATCCAAAAGATAAGGAACGTATTGAAAGTTTACTTGACTTATTAGAAAAAAATGGAATTGAATATGCAAAAGGTTCAGGCACTACAAAAGGGTATAATTTTAATTCTGGAAAGGACGAATCATTTTCTTATGATAATGATATTGTTGTAAGTGCGTTGCAACCAAGGTCTGCTATGGTAAAAGTTTTATTTGAACCAAAGAGTAAATTAGTCGACTCTGTTACATACGATATTACTGCCTGGTCTTTACCATATGTTTATGGG
Organism: Chitinophagaceae bacterium; assembly: GCA_024643645.1. Taxonomy (GTDB): domain Bacteria; phylum Bacteroidota; class Bacteroidia; order Chitinophagales; family Chitinophagaceae; genus JJ008. The sequence continues at coordinate 752 of JAHEMN010000163.1, forward strand.
TTACAGGCTTATGCAAGCAAAGAAAAAATTATTGTAACAGCCGCTGTCAACAAGCTAAAACCAATCAATACGACCACCACTTATGGTTATGTTATTCCATGGAATGGCATTCAAACGGTGAAAACCATTGGTCAATTATTGCAACAAGGGATTTTGTTACGTTTTGCTGAAAAGGCATTTGAAGTCAATGGAAATAAGTTTGACCAGGGAGCAATCATTATACTAAAAACGGCAAACAGTTCTTTTGGAAATGATTTATGGACAGAAGTAAGAAAAATTGCTGATGCTAATGCGATTCAATTATATCCAATCAGCACAGGATTTGTAGATAAAGGGTATGATTTTGGAAGTGATAAAGTACATTCATTTAAAGCCCCAAAAGTTTTTTTACTTACTGGTGAAGGGGTTAGTGCCGGCGCTGCAGGAGAAATCTGGCATTTCTTTGATAAGCAAATTGAATACCCAATTACGTTAGTAAACCTGCAAGATATTGATCGTTTGGATTGGAATATAATTGATGTATTAATAATGCCAGATGGAAATTATCGGTTTTTAAGTGATAAAAATAAAGCTGAATCTTTTAAAAACTGGATAAGTAAAGGAGGTAAAGTGGTAGCATTAGAAAGTGCTGTCAGTGCATTGGCAAAAGCTGAATTTGGTATTAAATTAAAAAAAGGAGAAGGAGAAGATAAAAAAGATACAAAAGATGAAATAAATTCATACGAAATATTAAAAAAGTTTGAAAATAGAGAAAGGGATTATATTCCGAATGTAACACCAGGGTCAATTTATAAAGTAGAACTAGATAATACACATCCGTTGGCATATGGCTATCCGAATTATTATTATACTTTAAAAATGGATGATAATGTATATGAGTTTATTAAAAATGGCTGGAATGTAGGTGTTATCAAAAAAGATAATCAGGTAGCCGGATTTGTTGGTGCCAAGCTAAAAGATAAATTACAGGACGGGCTGATTTTTGGGGTTCAGTCTTTGGGAGCTGGTTCAATCAGTTATTTAACGGATAACATTATGTTTCGAAATTTCTGGGAAAATGGTAAGTTAATGTTGTGTAATGCTGTATTTTTAGTAGGGCAATAAAAATCTATTTTAATCAATTAAACTTTAATTATGAATAGTAGAATCATTTTAACTGCATTGCTTGTTATTACATTAGCAAGTTGTAAATCAAAATCAGCCTTTAATTTTTCTGAAGATATTATTAAAAAAGAACGAAGCTTAATTCCTTTTATTGAAGAAACTGAATCAAAGGTTGAGAAATTTGCTGGGGCAGAACAATATGACAGCGTTGCTGCAGCAGGTGCCAATATGGAAAAGCTGGTTCAGGAAAAAATTGATGAAATAGAGAAAATGTCTGTTCCCAAGGCTAAAGAAGCAGATAGTTTTAAAAAAGCGATGTTAAAGTATTTCAAGTACATCAAGAGTATGTATACTACTTATAAAGAATGGGGTAATGCAGGTTCAACAGAGGAGAGAGATGAGATTGCTATAACAATGCAAAAAATTGTAAAAGACAAAGACAATATTATTAGAGAAATGCAAGCCGAACAAAGAAAGTATGCAAAAGCCAATGGATTTAGGCTGGAAAAAGAATAATTTATAAGCTTGCATACTGCTAAGTTTTTTTCCTGGTTATTCACACTAATTATATAATCGGTTATCAACCCTTGATAAATAGCTGCTATATTCGCTGAATAACATTCGAATATGAAGAAATTTATTATTGTAGTATTTGCTTATTTCTCATTTTCGCCAGTAGATGCACAAGCCCCACAAAGTTGGTCTTCTGCAGATATATACCTGGCTATTCGCAAACTAAATGTATTGGGCTCCGTTTTATATGTTGCAGCACATCCTGATGATGAAAATACAAGATTGATTGCTTATTTGTCAAAAGAGAAAATGTACCGTACAGGTTATTTATCCATGACAAGAGGCGATGGTGGACAGAATCTGATTGGTGATGAACAAGGAATTGATTTAGGCTTGATAAGAACGCAAGAGTTGTTAGCTGCAAGAAGAATAGATGGTGGCGAGCAGTTTTTTACAAGAGCTTTTGATTTTGGATATTCGAAAACTCCGGTCGAAACTTTTGATAAATGGAATAAGGAAAAAATATTAAGTGATGTAGTGTGGGTGATAAGAAAATTTAAGCCCGATATTATCATTACACGTTTTCCAACTACGGGTGAGGGTGGGCATGGCCATCACACTGCATCTGCAATTTTAGCCAACGAAGCATTTGAAGCTGCTGCAGATTCAAAAAGGTTTCCTGAGCAATTAAAATTTGTTACAACCTGGCAGGTGAAAAGAATATTGTGGAATACCTTCAATTTTGGAGGTAATAATACAACCAGAGAGGACCAGTTAAAAATTGATGTAGGAGGTTATAATCCATTATTGGGGAAAAGCTATGGCGAAATAGCAGCCATTAGCCGAAGTAATCATAAAAGTCAGGGATTTGGCTCAGCAGGAACAAGAGGAGAGCAATTTGAATATTTTAAAGTAACAAAAGGCAATCAACCTCAGGAAGATTTACTGGAAGGAGTTAATCATAGCTGGAGTAGAATACCGGGTGGTGAAAAAATTGAAAAGATGATCAATGATATTGCATCATCTTTTGATTTACTGCATCCTGAAAAATCTGTTCAGGCTTTAGTTGGATTACATAAAGCCATAATTGCTTTTCCATTGGGTGACTGGAGAGAAAAGAAATTGAAGGAAGTAGAAGATTTGATAGCCCAATGCAGCGGCTTATTTTTTGATGTAACGACAGCTGAACAATTCGCAGTTCAAACTGATTCAGTAAAATTTAATTTCTCATTTAATAACCGTTTAGGTACGAATGCTTTTTTGCAAAAGGTAAGTATTGATAATTTTGATACAGCCTTTAATAAAAACCTGGATGCGAACAAGAATCTTAATTTCTCAAAAATGTTTTTTGTTTCGGCGAATAAACAATTGACACAACCATACTGGCTTGTGAATAAAAAAGAAGAAGGATATTTTAATGTTTCTGATCAGTTGCTGATTGGGCAACCTGATGTAACTCCTTCCTTCATTGCTACTATTAATCTGAAAATATTTGATGAACAATTTGATTTTTCAGTTCCGGTTAAATATAAGTTTACAGATCCTGTAAAAGGCGAATTATACGAACCGTTGGTCGTTATCCCATCAATGCTTTTGCAAAGCGAACCTGCATTACGAATTGTGATTAATAAAGATGAAAAAATGGAGGGAAATCTTCAGGTGCAGGTAAAAAAGAATAACATTGTTGCTTCGCCCCATACTGATTATTTTCTGCAAAATAACAAACCTGATCCTGCGGTAAAATTTAATATGGCATCTATTGCGACAACTGCCAGCAACCAGACAATAACAGTTGGCTATTCATTTAAATCAGACACATCATCCAGTATTAGGTTTTTAGCAAAAGACAATAATTTGGATTATTATAGCTCAAGTGAATTAAAGGAAATAAAGTATGAACATATACCATATATCAATTATCTGGTAACACCAGAAGTTGAATTCAAGAAGATAGATGTAAAAACATATAACAAAAAAATCGGGTACATCATTGGTGCCGGTGATAAAGTGCCCGAAACATTAGAACAAATGGGGTATGAGGTTACATTATTAACAGAAAAAGAGTTGGCAAAAAGTAAATTAAAAGAATTTGATGCCATCATCGCTGGTGTAAGAGCTTACAATACCAATGATTGGATGAAAACTTATTATACCAAATTGATGAAGTACGTAGAAGAAGGAGGGAATTATATTGTTCAATACAACACCAGTAATTTCATAAGTACGGTAAGTTCAAATATTGGCCCGTATAAATTTGATATATCCCGAACCAGGGTCACTGATGAAAATGCAGCGGTCAATATTTTAAAACCGGAACATCCCGTACTTAATTTTCCGAATAAAATTACTGCAGATGATTTTAGAGAATGGGTACAGGAGCGTAGTATTTATCATGCTTCAAACTGGGATAAGGAAAAATTTGAAACAATTTTTTCTATGAATGATGTTGGCGAAAAGCCTGATGAAGGAAGTTTGATTATTGCGAAGCATGGGAAAGGTTATTTTTCTTATACTGGAATAGTTTTCTTTCGGGAGCTGCCGGCCGGTGTGCCAGGGGCTTATCGTTTATTGGCAAATCTGATAGCTTTAAATAAGAAAAAAGGATTTTAATGGACAAAAAGCCGGATGTAAAAAGAGGGGAGATGGCCTTTATTTTCGCTATCATAGTAGGATTAGTAATCGGAATATTAATAAAGAAAGTGAGGATCGGATTAATAATTGGACTTATACTGGGAACATTGATTGTGTTTACCGGATGGTTGCGAACAACCCGTAAATAATTATGCAGGAAACTGAAAACGATAACGCACCTTTTTTTAAAAGTTGGAATGGTTGGTATTTATTATTGATCTTCTTTCTCATTTTGCTGATTATATTATTTTATCTTTTTACTAAAAGATTTGCATGAGCCAGATAGATTGGATAGTATTAATTGGAACCTTACTTGGCATCATTTCATATGGATTATATAAAAGCCGTACTACCCGAAATCTGGATGGTTACTTTTTATCTAATCGTAGTTTGCCATGGGGATTAGTTTTGTTGAGTATTATGGGTACGCAGGCAAGTGCCATTACTTTTCTTTCTGCACCAGGTCAGGCATACACAGATGGAATGCGGTTTGTGCAATACTATTTCGGACTTCCACTGGCGATGATCGTTATTTGTATTTTTTTCGTTCCCATTTTCAGTAGACTAAAAGTTTATACAGCGTATGAATATCTTGAAAACAGATTTGATAGTAAAACAAGAACATTAACATCTTTCTTGTTTTTATTGCAACGGGGATTATCTACCGGTATAAGTGTGTTTGCTCCATCAATCATTCTTTCTTCATTATTTGGCTGGAACATTTATTATACCAATATTTTAATGGGAGGGTTGTTGATAATTTATACAATGAGTGGCGGTGCAAAAGCAGTTGCCTATACACAGCAATTGCAATTAATTATCATCTTTACTGGAATGTTTCTTGCTGCTTATATGGTGGTAAATATGTTGCCCGAGAATGTAAGTTTTACCGATGCATTAGAAGTGAGTGGAAAAATGGGTAAGCTAAATGTGATTACAACCGGTTTTGAAAATGGTAAATTCAACTGGAGCGATCAGTATAATTTATTTAGCGGATTGATTGGAGGGTTCTTTCTGGCATTGTCTTATTTTGGAACAGATCAGTCACAGGTGGGACGATACCTCACTGCAAAGTCGTTAAAGCAATCCAGAATAGGTTTGTTGATGAATGGATTTGTAAAAGTACCAATGCAGTTTGGTATTTTATTAATAGGAGTTTTGGTGTTTTCTTTTTATCAGTTTAATAAAGCACCAATCTTTTTTAATGAAGTGCAATTAAAAAAATTGGAGACTTCAATTTATAAGGATTCCTTACAAATTGCGACTAAACAATATGATGCTATTACTTTATTAAAGCAAAAAGAAGTAGTTGACTATTCAGCAGCGTCTGATAT
>JAHEMN010000036.1 GCA_024643645.1 Chitinophagaceae bacterium
TACTCAACGGAATATTGAAATAAGACTCATAATCTACTACAGGATAGTTAGCAAATATATTTTTGATCTGGGTGTTAAGTTTTACTTTAAAGTGATATTCTGTTTCACCATAACTAAACTGTAGATCTTTATCTGTATAATCAGTTGCATTAAAAGCTTGCAACTGGGTTATTTTATAGGAAAACTCTTTTCTTTCATTATGCAGGTAAGCCAGTACTTCTATAAATTTCTCTTTTTCAAAATCAATATTTCCGCCATAATCATGATAGTTTAAACAAACATATTGTTTATCATTTTCGATATAAGAAGGGATATTGTAGATGTTTTCATTTGTTTGGGCATAGAACAGCAATTTCTCGCCATTGGTCTTCAAAGTTGCATCATAGCCCGAAGCGTTTAGCAAAAACCATTTATACAAAGTATAACGGAAGTAGTTCTCAGCTTTTGGGCTGATAAATTGAGCTGTTTTACGTATAAGCTGATAGTATAGCCAATCTTCCAATTGGAGTTTGTTTCTATAATCTAATAAAGAAGTGATAAGGTTATTTGAATTACTGGCTGCTATTTCAGTATAAAATGTATTAAGTGAATGTTCTGATAGTGGGGCTTGAAAATTTATTATACTGCTCTTATCTACTAAAAGGTCAATTTTATTTCCATAAAAATCAAAGGAAACAGGAATATTAGCATTTTGACCAAAACCTGGTTTTGATGAAAAACTTATAAAAAGTACCATTAATAATATGGAAATGCTGGTTTTCATGGTTTGTGACCAGCTTAAAGCTACAAAAAATTAACAATAAGGTAATATTAAATTTATTTTTCCGTAACGTTTAATACCTAACAGAGTTTTAAGCGATTTGGTTATAGTAAAATAACTTAAAGGCAATACCTGTTTAATATTGATTTGGCCCATTTACAATAATTCTTATAGCTAACATTTGGTTTGTTATTGTCAGAATTAATACTAATTTTTTCTTAAGCAGTTATCACTCTGATGCAGGACAAGTTTGGCCTGGGTTTTTAATTAGTTCTGATAGGTTTTTTTATTTAAAAATGTTTGAATTATAAATTGAATAACATGATCTGATTTATTAAACTTATTTCAAGTATTTTTCAAATCATCCGGGTCTTCGGAGTCTTTGTGCTTTTTATATTTTGGATAATTGTTATTTAAATGATCTTCCAGTTTTTTTCTGTCTTTTTTGTTTTTTCTTATTACTAGAAGTACAAATGAAATAACTAATAAGCTTCCTGCAATTATTAATAAAACATTGTTGTCCATACGATTGGGAATTTTTAATAAAATTAGAATTTATTAAAAAACGGAGAAAAATTTATACTAGATGTTGTTATAGCTCTATCTGAATTTTTCCATAAATTTGATTGTCAGCTATTTGTATCAGTGAGGAAACAATTTGATAATATTACATAAAGCATATTCCTTCTTTTCTTTGAAGTACGGAATTTCACACACATGGCGTTTCTCATTTTTATTGTTATAATACTCTTTTTACTTGCTATAACGGATCTCATCGTTGGGGTTAGTAATGATGCGGTAAACTTTTTAAATTCTGCTATTGGAAGCAAAGTTGCAACTTATCGTACAATTATTATTATTGCCGCAGTTGGTGTAATCCTTGGATCAGTCTTTTCCAGTGGTATCATGCAGATTACAAGAACCGGTATTTTTCATCCTGAGTATTTTACTTTGGATAAGATATTGTGGATCTTTCTGGCAGTGATGATGACGGATATAATACTTCTGGATATATTCAATTCACTTGGTTTACCAACTTCTACAACAGTTTCTATCATATTTGAATTATTCGGAGCGGCATTGGTAGCTGGCGTTTTATTTTCTATTGAAAAGCAAGAGTCGGTTTCAGTTATGTTGAAATATATAAATGCCGATAGTATTCTTTCAATTATTACGGGTATTTTTTTATCAATCGTTATTGCATTTACATTAGGAATAATAGTTCAGTATTTATGCAGACTTGCTTTTACATTTAATTATACAGAAAATTTAAAGCGGTACGGTGCTTTATTTGCAGGACTGGGTATAACAGCTATCTTTTATTTTTTGTTGATAAAAGGTTTAAAAGGAACAACATTATTAAGTGAATCGGTTCGGCAATGGGTTGCAACTAATACAACATTATTATTAGGAGTACTTTTTGTTTCAGGAACAATTATAAGTGGATTATTACAACGGTTAGCAGGAATTAATCCCTTGAAAGTAATTGTAATGATGGGTACATTTTCCCTTGCAATGGCTTTTGCAGGTAATGATCTTGTAAATTTTATTGGTGTTCCCATAACAGGATTTTTGGCTTTTCAAAACTGGAAAACAACGGGTATACCGGCCGATCAATATTATCAGGATTATTTAGCCAGTAACGATATTGTGGTGCCCAACTATATGCTGTTAGCAGCAGGAATTATTATGGCGTTAACATTATGGTTAAATGCGAAAGCAAAAAAAGTAACTGAAACAGAAGTAAATCTTGGGAGTCAGGATGATGAGGGGGAAGAAAGGTTTCAACCTAATGCAGTATCCCGGAGTATTGTTAAGTCTTCTTTGATGCTTGGTAATTTCTTTTCAATAATCATACCTAAGTCTGTAAGAGATTATTATGATCTTAGTTTTCAAAAGAGTAAGATAAGAAAAGCAACTGTTGTGCATGACAGACCGGCATTTGACCTTGTTAGGGCATCTGTAAATCTTGTTTTGGCCAGCACATTGATCGCTTTAGCTACTTCGATGAAATTACCGTTATCCACCACCTATGTATCATTTATGGTTGCCATGGGTTCTTCTTTGGCGGATAAAGCCTGGGGTAGAGAAACAGCAGTTTACAGAGTGGCTGGAGTATTGAGTGTAATTGGAGGCTGGTTTGTTACTGCAATTATTGCATTTAGTGTGGCCGGTATTTTTGTATTGATTCTTATTAAAGGAAAAATTGTTGGGGCAATTATTTTATTGGTACTGGTAGGTCTTTATATGTTCTTATCTCATCTCAATTTTATTAAGAAAGAAAAAAAGTCGAAATCAGAAGCAGAGAAACTAAATCTGGTACCACCAAATGAATTAGAGATTTACTCTGGCAATAAGAAAATAGTAGTTGATAATCTAATAGTTTTAATGAGTTTATATTCTAAGGTATTGGAAGGGCTTAAAAATTATGACAGTGAATTATTAGAAAAGGAATATAAAAAAATTAAGGAGATGGAAATTTATGGCTTTAAATTAAGAGCCCAAAGTATCCGGTTTATAAAAAATCTTGAACAGCCTGTTGCAGATCCATCACAAATTCTTCTTTTTAGTACAGATTTCTTACAGGATATTACGTATTCTTCCATGATAATGGGGGAAGAGTCATTACATTATATACAGAATTTACATAAGAAGCCAGGGAATGAATTTATTAAAGTAATTGAAGAGCTAAGGTTTAAAATGAATACATTTTCTACATTAGTAATAGAGGCCTTGCAACAGGAAAATTTTCATAATTTAGAAATCATTCGGATTGCCAGGGATGATGTAAGAGAGTATATCAATTCAGAGTTGGATAAACAGGTAAAATTGATTCGTATAGAAAAGCCGGGAACAAAGCAAGCCATATTAGAAACAAATATATTGCTGCAAAGCCGTGATATACTGGCTGTGTTACTTCGTATTTTTAAAATGTATAAAAAATACCATCGTAAGAAGTAACTTTCAATCACAATAATTTTTTTCCGATGAAATATATCTTTATTATTTCGTTTGCAATATTTTTCGTTGCATGTTCAAATAGTAACTCCTCTATTGGTAAACAATTAGAAAGTATTGACAGTCTGGTCATAAATTTTAATGAGTCTCAAACAAATAATATTTTAAAATCAGTAACAACAACAGATAGAACTGCCATTAAGAAACTGGCAAAGTTTGTTAATAATAAAGAGGCAGAGATAAAGCAATGCAAACTAGATGGCAACCTCATGTTCTATAAGGAAGGGGTTTTAGCAAGTGATGTGTCTTTTAATTATTCCGATGATGTATGTCATCATTTTATTCAGGAAATAAACGGAGTACTGATCAGTACAGTAATGAGCAATGAAGCTACTGACTTTTTAAAGAGTTTGAATGAAGAGAAAAGTTGGTATTAACCCGTTTTAATCTTTCTTTGTTCCTAATGTAAATCCGACAGAAGTACCCACATTTTCTTTACTGCGAACATGTATTGTTTGTCCATGTGCTTCTATAATATGTTTACAGATGGCAAGACCAAGTCCGCTTCCTGTAATATCAATACTCCGACCTTCATCAGTTCTGTAAAATCGTTCAAATAGTCGGGAGAGATGTCGTTCTTGAATTCCAATACCATCATCAGATATTTCTATCAGTATATGTTTTCCATCAGTATTATACATACTGGCAGTTATAGATCCTCCCTGCTTTCCATATTTTATAGAGTTTTCTACAAGATTCGTCACTACCTGTCTTATTTTTTCCTGATCAGCAAAAACTGTTAATGGGGCCTCACAACCTTTTTTAATAACACACTTTATGTTTTTTTCATCAACCTTGATTGATAAACTCTCAAATACATCTTTTACCAGATCCTGAATAACAAAACTTTGTTTGTATAAACTCAATTCACCTCTTTCAAGACTTGATATTTCATCCAGGTCGTTTAATAAATTGCTTAGGCGATCCACATTTTTAGAAGCCTTTTCTAAAAATTTCTTATTGATCTCTGGATTTAGCATTGCACCGGATAATAATGATTCGATATAACCTTGTATTGCAAATACCGGAGTCTTAAATTCATGCGAAAGATTTTGCAAAAACTCTCTGCGGAATTGTTCGTTTTTTCTTAATACTTCAATCTCTTTTTTATTTTCTTCAGCCCATGCTTCTACATCTTCTCTTACTTCATCTATACTTTTTTGAGGCAAAATATATTTATAATAAGTTTCTTCTTTTCGGGAAGCCTTTGTTTGATTAATGAACTTGTAGATCAGTTTTATTTTTCTGTAAATAAACCGCTCCAGCATAAATGAAATAAGAAAGTATGCTCCTCCAAAGATTACAATCAATGAACCAATGGTCCATATCCAGTTTTTTTCAACAAAATAGATAAGTAAACTAACGGGTATCGCTAATAAAATGGCTGTAACAAATGCCAGTTGTTTAGGAGAAATATTTTTAGTAGAAAACATAATACGAAACTATGGGTTATAGCAACCATTGGCCATTACTAAAGTAAGGTATTAGCTCAAAACAAAAAGCAAATGCTTATAATTCAAACTTGTATCCAACTCCTTTTACAGTTGTAATACAATCTATCCCGATCTTCTGACGGATCTTACGAATATGTACATCAATGGTTCTGTCTCCAACAATTACTTCTTTTCCCCAAACTGAATTTAAAATTTCGTGACGAAGAAAAACACGGCCTGGTTTTAAGGCTAATAAATAAAGAAGTTCGAATTCTTTTTTAGCTAATGTTACTTCTTTTTCACCCACTTTTACAATGAAACGTTCAGGGTCAATGGTCATATTGTTAATGGAGAGTATTCTTCCATCTGTTTTATCAATTCTTCTGAACAAGGCGTTGACACGACTTAAAAATACTTTGGGACTGATCGGTTTACTGATATAATCATCAGCTCCGGTTTCCAATCCTTTTATATGTGTGCCTTCATCATTTACTGCAGTCAGAAAAATGATCAGCGTTTCATTAAATGCCGGTTGTGCCCTTAACAGTTCACATACTTCTACACCAGTCTTTTTTGGCATCATCACATCAAGTACTATGAGATCAGGTTTGGTTTGTCTTGCTTTTTCCAGTGCTTCATCACCATCTTTTGCAGTAATTACTTCGTAACCTTCATTGTCCAGGTTGAATTTCAGGATCTCAAGGATGTCCGGTTCGTCATCAGCTATCAGTACTTTCCGGGCTTTGGGTTCCATGCAGATTTAGTTTTTGCAAACCTAACGGAAATTGTGGGGCTGTGAAATCTTGTACCACCTGTTTATACAACCTTAATAAAAACATAATATATATGGTATAAAAGTCACCTGAAAAATTGTTTAGTATGCTAAGGCAGCTTTTTTTTGCATAAAACCGTCAATATCAACAATAAAACACTGTAAAAAGCATTTAATATTGGCTTTGTAACTTTGCAGATTGAAACCTTATGATGATTTTGAAAAAATGCCCCATTCTTTGCCTTTTTATTTTACTGTCCCAATTAACAATGGCTCAGGGATTAAGTATTGCTGATACCTTAACAATTCCGAAAAGTTATAAGCCTGAATTCAAACGGCAGATCAATCATGATAAAATTGATGCTGAACAAAAGGCTATTCTGGCATCAGATGGAGTTGCAGACAATTTTTTTAATACTTCTAAGAATGAGGATATCAATTACCTGGCTACACAGGCATTGATCAGAAAGGTTGATAACCTTCAATTTTTAATTGAAAGTGATACTATTCTGGATCACAGGTTGAAGGTAAATTATTTGTATGGTCTTGAAAATATCTTGAAATATTTTAGTGCTACGTGGAATCAAAACTCAGACAAAAGAGTAAACCCTTCCAGTCTGCCTGTAATATTTGGTGCATATGAAGCCTGTGTAAAAAAGGATAGAAATCAGGAGCCAATTGAAGAGGTAATTGGCAGATTGCCTTATGATGCCGGTAATGCTGTATTAGGTGCCAATATTTTTGAAAAAAATGCTGGCTACAAGTCAGCAAAAAGAAACCTGATATTGAAATTTTGTGTGTTGCATCCTGAAAAAATGCTTGCAACCTTAAAGGATAATCCAAATATGCCTTTTGCAGATAGCCTGATCAGGACTATTGATAAAAGAAAATATGCAAGGCAGTTATATGATTTCGCTCAGGCTGATAATCAATTAGGGTATCAGATAAGAAATATCAATGATGATAATTTTATTAAAACAATCGTCTTAATGGCCCGTAGTAAAAGCGGTCAACAATATTTTCCATTTCTTGATAATATAGTGAAAGGGAAAATGACCATAGGTGATATTGATGCTATCAAAGATGATTCTTTAAAATATTATAAGCTGCTTGTTGCTACACAGATGGATTATGTAAAGAGGGCATTGTATAAAGACACTGCTTTCGAATTCAAAGCTCTTTCACAGCGATTGATTGATAAAGCGAAATCAGGATTTGTAAATATTATCAATGGATTGCACAACGAAAATGCTGAGGTGAGATTCAGAAGTATACAGTCACTATCAGCTGAAGAGTTGTATTATCTCGCTGTTTCTTCCGATGGATCTATTTATACTTCAAGTTTTGTGAAAGGAGTTTTTCCGTTAATGATGAAAAAGTGTAATAACCGTGCCGATTCATTATTGGTATCACTTCACTTTGATAAGTACAGAAAATTTATCAAAATGTCTGCCGGATTTAATACACTAAGTACTTTTTTAAGTTCATTCCCGCAAAAAACTGATCCGAACGATGAGAGTTATGCAGAGAAATTAATGAAAGCTTTCGTAGGAAAATTGGAGCATGGAAATGGAATTGAAGATGGGGTAGATGTGGCGGATTCTTATGCCAGTATTGTGGAGACAATTAAGCCACTTGCCAACGAAATGCTTAGGAATGTGCAATTAAATTATATCCGGAATGAAAAAGCAGGGAACAAAAGCGGAATGGCTATTTACAATATTCTCAATAAACTTTTTTTATCGGCTGATAATGCAAATAATATCGATCTGACAAAAGAACTGGGAATACCGCCGGTATATGAAGTTCCTTATAAATCATTAGCGAATGATAGTGGTAACGTTATCATGCAAGTATTTTTTTATGGAGATAAAGATGGACAAAATATCTTCAGGGGTTTTGTTAGTATGTTCAGCAATAGTAATTGGAAAATTGATGGCAGTAACAGCCAATGGGTGAAAATTTCTTCTACAAAAGGCCAGCCGGTTTCTATTTATGCTAACAGAGCATTGCCGGAAGAAACGGGAGAAGATGAACAAGCACAAAAGGCATTGCATGATTATTTGGAGAAGAATAAATTATATCCAACTGTTACCATTCACAGAGGGCATAGCTATTATGCAGATGCCACAATTCAACATATGTTTTCCTCGTCTAAAATTGTTTTCCTGGGATCTTGTGGCGGATATCATTTAATTCATGATGTATTGGCAAAAGCTGAAGATGCACATATCATTGCTTCCAAACAGATTGGAGCAACAGAAGTTAATCGTCCTTTCTTTCAGCTACTAACAGATAAAGTTAGAAACGGTAATAATATTGATTGGATTCCCTTTTGGAAAGAATTGGATAGTATGATTGCTGCAAAAGAGTTTGAAGACTATATTCCTCCATATAAGAATCTCGGAGCACTGTTTATAAAAGCATATAAACTCGCTATGGGTGATGAAGATGATAAACGGGCATTTTAATAGCCTCCTTATTTCTACATTTGCGAATGTTTTTCATTGGACTAAATCTTTAATTATTCATTTTGTCTTCAGCATCAGGAAAAAGTTTTTTTGATTTTGCATTGTTACGCAGGGTATTTCAATATGCAAAACCTTACAAGAATAAATTTTATTTATCTGTTGCACTCGCTATTATCCTGGCAGTTTTTACTCCGGTAAGACCTTTATTGATTCAATTAACAGTGAATGATTATATCGCCAATTCACTGGCTGATATGGTTGTAAGGATCACAATCATCCAAATAGGGTTGATCATAATCGAAACAGCTATGCGTTTCCTTTTTTCTTTTACGACTGCACTATTAGGGCAATCGGTTGTGAAAGATCTTCGGGTAAATGCCTATAAAAAAATATTGAATCTCAATCTGTCACAATTTGATAAAACACCGATTGGTACATTAACAACCAGAACTATAAATGATATCGAATCCATTAATGATATTTTTTCTGATGGCCTCGTACCCATTATTGCAGACCTGCTTTCTATCGTTTGTGTTTTAAGTTTTATGTTCTGGAGTGACTGGCAGCTAACATTCATTGCCTTGATCCCATTTCCCATCATAATTATCGCAACTTATTATTTTAAAGAAAGTATAAACAGATCATTTATTAAAGTAAGAAATGCAGTTGCAAATCTGAATGCGTTTGTGCAGGAGCATTTAACAGGAATGTTTATCGTTCAGGCATTTGCTTCAGAAGAAAGGGAATTTGAAAAATTCAAGAAAATAAATACAGAGCACAGGAATGCAAACATTAAAGCCATTTTTGCTTATTCAGTTTTTTTTCCTGTAGTGGAGATCATACTCGCTATATCAATTGGGTTGATCGTTTGGTATAGTGCCGGACAAAAAGCAGAAGCCGGTACCATCATTTCTTTTATTCTCTGTCTCAATTTGCTGTTCAGACCACTGAGGGTTCTTGCAGATAAGTTCAATGTATTACAAATGGGCATTATTGCCAGTGAAAGAGTTTTTAAAGTAATGGATATTGATGATGTGGCAGACGATAAGGGAACCTATGCTCCGGATAGTGTTAAAGGGAAGATAGAATTTGAAAAAGTCTGGTTTGCATATAATGATGAGAATTATGTATTGAAGGATATCACTTTTATTGCAAACCCCGGTGATACCATAGCTATTGTAGGGCATACAGGTAGTGGAAAGAGTACGATAGTAAGTCTTTTAAATCGTTTGTATCATATTCAAAAAGGAACGATTAAAGTTGATGGAATTGATATTGAGGATTTTAAACTCGAATCCCTGAGGAAAGAAGTTGGAGTTGTATTGCAGGACGTCTTTTTATTCTCAGGTTCTGTAATAGACAACATCACTTTAAGAAACCCTGATATTACCAGGGAAAAAGTGATAGAGGCTGCCAGGATGATTGATATGCATGATTTTATTATGCGATTGCCCGATGGATATGATTACAAAGTAAAAGAGAGAGGCGCAACTTTGTCTTTAGGTCAACGCCAGTTATTATCATTTATAAGAGCAATGCTTTATAAACCTTCTATACTTATACTGGATGAGGCTACTTCTTCTGTTGATACAGAAAGTGAAAGGCTGATTCAAAACGCAATTGATACATTAATTGAGGGAAGAACATCGATAGTTATAGCTCACCGGTTGTCAACGATCCGAAAAGCCAGTAAAATAATTGTTTTGGATAAAGGAGAGATCAAAGAAATGGGTACCCATGATGAGTTAATGCAGAAAGGAGGTTTTTATAGCAGATTACATGAATTGCAATTCGAAAAAACAGAGGTTATTTGATCAGATTTTTTATTGTATAGTTCTGATTATCAACGAGTATACTAGCAAGAAGCTTTTCCTTTCCTGCATTTAAAATTCATTTTTAAGTAATTCAATAAATTCCTTTCAAACAAGCTTCATTTTCACCCCTGCATCCTTATCTTTGCGCAAAATTTCGGGGTAGGTATGGTAGTACAACGTTTCAAATCCTTTACAGTAGCGGCTTTCAGCTTGTTTATGTTTCTTTTTTCAATGCCTGTTCTTGCACAACATGATGAAGAGCAAGGCACCCATGAAACTACTGAGCAAAATGGTGCAGAGCATAAAGAAGAAAAGAAAGGGTTTGATGCTGCTAAAGTGATTTTTGGCCACGTTTTGAACGGCCATGAATTCCATTTTATGGATATTGGTGATAAACCGGTTACTATTCCTCTACCTGTTATCCTGTATTCTCCACAAAGAGGTTTTACAAGTTTCATGTCTTCCAAATTTGAGCATGGACATCATGATCACCAGCAATATCGTATGCTGACAGAGCATTCAATTCATGAAATGGGTCTGGATGAAAAGAAGTTTTCAGAAGGTGATATTATTGGGGTAGATGCAACCGGAAACCTGGATGCATCGGTTAAGATATATGACCTTTCTCTTACCCGCAACGTGGTGCAGATGCTTTTGGCATTGATCGTTTTTGTTTGGGTAATGCTTCGTATTGCAAAAAGATATAAAAGTGGAGTTGGGGTTACATCTGCTCCAAAGGGTTCGCAAAGTTTAATGGAGCCTGTAATTGAGTTTGTAAGAGATGAGGTGGCAAAGCCAAATCTTGGCCGTAAGTATGAAAAGTATCTGCCTTATTTATTAACGCTTTTCTTTTTCATTCTTATCAATAATATTTTTGGATTGATCCCGGGTTCGGCTAATGTAACAGGTAATATTGCTTTTACGTTGGTACTTGGGGTTATCTCTTTTGTAGTAATACTTTTCAGTTCTAATAAACATTATTGGGGGCATATATTCAACCCTCCCGGAGTGCCATTAGGTGTTAAGTTCATCCTTGTTCCTGTTGAGTTTTTGAGTGTTTTCATTAAGCCGTTTGCGTTGATCATTCGTCTTTTTGCCAACATGGTGGCCGGGCATATAATTATTATCTGTCTTATTTCACTGATCTTTATTTTCGGGCAATTAAATGTTTTTGCTGGTTGGGGAGCATCGCCTTTAGCTGTTGGATTTACCATCTTCATCTATTTTATTGAAGTATTGGTAGCTTTTATCCAGGCATTCATCTTTGCCATGTTAACCGCCGTATTTATTGGTCAGGCATTGGAAGGTGAGCATCATGATGATGCACACATACATGATGATGCTGTAGTTGTTTAGTATTGTTTTTTTTAAATATAAAATGTAGAAAAATGGATTTATTGAATGTGATTCTGTTGGAAGCTACCGCTAACGCTGGTGGTGCAATAGGTGCAGGTCTTGCTGCGATCGGTGCTGGTATCGGTATCGGATTGATCGGTAAAGGTGCTGTTGAAGCTATTGCCCGTCAGCCGGAATCGTCTAACGATATCCGTGCAAACATGATCTTGACGGCTGCCCTTGTAGAGGGTGCTGCTCTGTTTGCAATTATCGTAGGCTTCCTTGCAATGGTATTATAATACTTATTGCTACAAAAATTTACTGCATCCAATGCACAGGGCGGAGGATGCAGTATTTAATTCTGAAACAAGAAATTAATATAAATAATGAAACTTCTTACTCCCGAATTTGGATTGCTCATCTGGACCTTATTGGCTTTCCTGGTTGTGTTTTATATCTTAAAAAAATTCGCATGGCCAGCAATCATGAAAGGTCTTCGTGACCGTGAAAATTCTATCACAGAATCACTGGCAACAGCACAGAAAGTGAAAGAAGAAATGGCGCAGATGAAAAGTGAAAATGAAGCATTATTAGCTTCTGCCCGTGAAGAAAGAGCAATAATGATCAAAGAAGCCAGAGAGACAAAAGAAAAAATGATCAATGATGCGAAGGAACTGGCAAAAACAGAGGCAAATAAGATCATTACTGAAGCACAGATAGCTATTGAAGCGAAGAAGATGGCAGCTATGATCGATGTAAAGAACCAGGTAGGTAAATTAGTATTAGAAGTAAGTGAGAAGGTGCTTAGAAGAGAATTAGGAAATAGTGAAGCACAGGAAGCTCATATCAAGGGGCTTGTAGATGAAGTTAAATTGAATTAATAAATCAGTAGATCAGGAATTTATAAATTATGCCAAACCCACGTTTAGCAACACGATACGCAAAAGCATTATTGGATCTGTCTATAGAAAAAGGTCAGTTAGAGCAGGTGTATGCAGATATGCAATGGATAAAAGCCGTTTGTAAAAGCAATCCTGATTTTGTCAATTTATTACGTAGCCCGATTATTAAGTCTGATGTAAAGAAGAAGATCCTGGATGCTGTTACTGCTGGTAAGCTTAGCGATCTTTCAATTGCATTTAATAAACTGATCACAACGAAAGGAAGGGAAAGCAACCTCCCTGAAATTAGTAATGCTTTTATCGAAGCATATAAAGCAGAAAAGAATATTCATACAGTAAAATTGACAACTGCATCTCAGGTAACTGATGCTACGAAAGAAACGATCATTAATCAGATAAAGAAATCAGCCGGTTTTGAGAAGATCGAATTGGAAACAAAAGTTAATGCTGATCTCATCGGTGGATTTGTGTTACAAATTGGAGATAAGTTGGTAGATGCAAGTATTGCTTATGATCTGAAAACAATTGCAAAGCAATTTGAGAATAACGACTTTATTTATAAGGTGAGATAAAAAACTTATAAGTATCTAACTTGAAAAAATAAAAAGTCTCAAACCCTGGAGGCTTTCATATAAAAGGAAAATTACAAAACCCCATTAAGGGAATGGGGCTAAAAAACAGAATTATGGCAGAGATAAAACCAGATGAAATATCAGCGATACTGCGTCAGCAGTTAAGCAACTTCAATGCAGCGGGAGATCTTGAAGAAGTTGGATCTGTATTGCAGGTGGGTGATGGTATTGCCCGAGTATACGGTTTAAGTAATGTTCGTTATGGAGAACTGGTAGAATTTGAAAATGGTGTTAAGGCCATTGCCTTGAACCTTGAAGAAGATAATGTGGGTGTGGTATTGATGGGTGAGAGTGGCAACATCAAAGAAGGTGCAAAAGTAAAACGTACCGGACAGATCGCTTCTATCAATGTAGGCGAAGGAATGGTAGGGAGAGTAGTAAATACATTGGGTAACCCGATTGACGGTAAAGGGCCCATCACCGGTGAGTTATATGAAATGCCTTTGGAGAGAAAAGCTCCGGGTGTAATTTTCCGTGAACCGGTAAAAGAACCATTGCAAACCGGTATCAAAGCCATTGATGCGATGATCCCGATTGGTCGTGGTCAAAGAGAATTGGTTATTGGTGACCGTCAGACTGGTAAAACTGCCATTTGTGTGGATACCATTATCAATCAGAAAGAGTTTTTTGAGGCAGGCAAACCTGTTTATTGTATATATGTAGCGATCGGCCAGAAAGCATCTACCATTGCCGGAGTAATGCAAACGTTGCAGGATGCTGGTGCAATGCAATACACAACGATCGTTGCGGCTTCTGCATCTGATCCAGCGCCATTACAGTTCTACGCACCATTTGCGGGTGCTGCTATTGGTGAGTACTTCCGTGATACCGGTCGTCCTGCTTTGATCATTTATGATGATCTTTCAAAACAGGCGGTAGCTTATCGTGAGGTTTCTTTGTTATTACGTCGTCCTCCGGGTCGTGAGGCATATCCGGGTGATGTATTCTATCTGCATAGCCGTTTATTGGAAAGAGCTGCAAAAGTTATCGGTGATGATAATGTTGCGAAGAATATGAATGATGTACCTGATAGCATTAAGCATTTGGTAAAAGGTGGTGGTTCATTAACAGCGTTACCGATCATTGAAACTCAAGCTGGTGACGTATCTGCATATATTCCTACAAACGTAATCTCAATTACTGACGGTCAGATATTCCTTGAAACAAACTTGTTCTTATCAGGTATTCGTCCTGCTATCAACGTTGGTATCTCTGTAAGTCGTGTGGGTGGTAATGCACAGATCAAATCAATGAAGAAAGTTGCCGGTACTTTGAAACTGGACCAGGCGCTGTACCGTGAGTTGGAAGCTTTCTCTAAATTTGGTGGAGATCTGGATGCTGCAACCAAGAATGTAATTGATAAAGGTGCCCGTAACGTGGAAATATTAAAACAATTACAGTATTCTCCAATGTCAGTTGAAAAGCAGGTTGCTATCATTTACCTTGGTACAAACGGATTGATCAAAGATGTACCGGTTAAACGAGTAAAGGAATTTGAAGAGCATTTCTTAATGGAAATGGATAACAAATTACCTGAAGTAATGGCTGAATTCAAAAAAGGTAATCTGCCTGAAGAAGGATTAAAGAAAATGGTTGAATTGGCGAATGGTTTGATTCCGCAATACAAAGTATAATTTATTATATATTAATATTCAAAGGCGACCAATTGGTCGCCTTTTTTTTAATAATCTAAGTCGAAACACATATCATTATAAAAAATAAATGAATTTTTTATCTTAAACGAGGTATAACTTTTCTTAAAATTTCAGTTTAATAGTATTCTTACTTATTGGCGTTAGGAAATGTACGAAGTACAAGTGACCGATTTTAACTTATATGATCTGATTAATAGAGGTTTCTTATTACGATATTTTTTTATTCTTTCTATTTGTATTTAATTATGTGTAGTTGAAATGTGAGTTAACCAATATCCATTTTAGAAAAACTTTTTATGTCGAATTTTAGAACCAGGTGTTACCAAAGAGTGATAGTTATTGTTATTATGTTGGGGATCACCTTGTCCTCTTTTTCTCAATCTACCGGATATATTAATCAGCAGGCTACTTCTGCCCCGGGTCGCCTTGTTTTAGACCCTAATGGAGATGGTTATACATCTTCAACTACGGCCGGGTTTGGTTTGAATGATGTTGCTAACTCTGAAATTCCCTATAAACCTGTCAAATCTTATTCAAATGAACCATTCGGTGATTTAAGGATGGGCCCTTCTCACAGATTCTCAGATTTTGTACCAGGAGAAAATAATGGAGGTTTTTATACTTTTTTTACAGGCACCAATTTATTATTTCGCTTAAGGTTAGGTTCAGTTATGTCCGGATCTAAAGGGTATAGTATTTTATTAGATACGGATGGTAAGTTTGGTGCTACTGGGCCAACTGCTGATCCCAATTACCTGGCAGCTACTAGTGGAACAAATGGAAACCCAGGATTTGAAATTGAAATAGTCTTGGAAACTAACTTTCGTTTGGCTATTTATAATGTTGACGGAACCAGTTCTCCAACATTAGTAAAATCATACACCAATTGGCAGGACTATTCACAAGTATCTATAGCAGCAAGTTTTGATAATGGTGATCCTGATTTTTTCAGGGACTTTTACATTCCATTCTCTGATTTGCAAGCTGCTCCTTTCAATCTAACAACATCTTCTCCGATAAGGATGGTACCTACAACTGTAATGTCACCGCAGGGAGCAATTGGAGGACCCAAATCTGATATTTATGGATTGGATGATAGTGCTTATCCTAATCCAAATGATCAATACGAAGTATACATCAATAATCAGCCGCCTTTTACATTAAATGATTTAACAACGGGAGGTACAGGATTAGGAAATATGTGTACTTCATCACCGGTTGTAACAAGTCCCATTTCAACAGGTACTGTGAATATAACAGGCACCTGGACAAAGTCAACATTAAGTGGTGCAGTCAATACCGCAACGATTACTGTATTTAAAAATGGAACTTTAGTTGGAACAGTTAGTAGTGTTGCATCCGGAACTACCTGGACATTGAACAATATTGCTTTGATAAATGGAGATATTATTACTGCAAAAGCACAAGCTGCAGGTGAATCAACTTGTTTAGTTAGTAATGCTGTCATCGCTAATAGTTGCAATAATTCAAATCGTCCTGTTCAGCCTACAGGTTTTTGTGCTGACAGAAAAGGATTTGAAGCAACAAATTATCCTGCTGGTGCTGTAATCAATATTTATAAGATGAGCTCAACAGGGCAAACTTTATTTTATACTGGTGTTTTAGGAACTACTTATTCAGGTGTTAGTACTACAACCAATGGGGCAGGATGGATGATTACCAGTGGTTGCTCTGGTGGTAGTGGAAATTTTGCTGGCGGTTCTTATATGGTATATTATACTTCTGGTGGTTGCGATTCTAAAGTAGCATTTGCATGTGCCATTAATACGCAGGGAGGATGGACTTCGGCCCCAACACCGGCGCCAGTTATTAATAATGCTTCTTCAATTTATACTTCAACAACAACAATTTCCGGAACGGCAGTTACCGGAAGCCTTCTTAGATTATATGTTGATGACATATTTGTTGCATCACCGGTATTAACAGCCACTAGCTGGACATACACTTTCACAGCCCCACTTTCAGTAGGGCAGGTAATTACACTCCGTGCACAGATTGCAGATGATAATACTGGAAAAATATATTACTGTACAGGAGTTGCTTCTGCAACCGTAAGTTGTTTTACAAAGCCACCACTTATTAATGCAGACAATAATAATCAAATTACTACAGGTTCACCAATAACAGGAATCTCATCTGAAGCTACCGGAACTACAATTAGAGTTTATACGTCCGCACCATTATTGGTGGCAACTACAACAGTACAGGCTAATGGAACCTGGTCAACAGGTAATGCCGGTACTACACCTGCTACTTATAATGCTGTAAATGCTACAAGCTATTATGCTACAGCACAAAACGGAACATGTGCAGTCAGTCAGAATTCAGGAACTGTATTAGCAGCAAGCCCTACGGCTGCAGGGAGATGTGGATCAATAACAGGACCAGTTGCTCAAAATGCCACTTCAATTTCTGGAACTGTTTCCGGAACATTTACAACTACCACAATTAATTTATACCTGGATGGTACGTTGATTGGTTCTACAACAACTACAACAACCAATTGGGGACCTATAACGGTTAACTCCAATTTAAATAATACGCTTTATTCAAATGGAGTATTAACGATCGGTATACAGGAAACTTCCAAAAAAGAGGTGAATTGCTCTTCATCTGCAGTAACAATTTCCTGTTCACCAACTCCTGTATCACCAGTAATTTCACCAACAACTACAACGATTTCAGCAAATCAAAGTACCACTTACACTATTTCAAATGCAGTAGCAGGAACTTTTTATGGAATTGCAAATAGTATTACCGGTGAATCGCTGGCGAATGGTGTATGGGCTACAACAAATGGCAATTTAAATATTACCACAAAAACTTTTGCAAGTTCAGGCACTTATAATGTAGTTGTAAAAGCTACCTCATTAAGTGGCGTATCAGTATGTACATCACTGCCGGCAGCAGCTACATTAACAGTAAGTTCTACCTTGCCGGTGTTGCTCAAGAATTTCAATGGAAAGTGGTCGGAGATGTCAGTAATATTGAACTGGGAAACAAGTAATGAATTTAATAGCAGGGATTTTGAAATTGAGAGAAGCCAGGATGGTGTTTCTTTTTCAGCAATTGCTGTTGTTCAGGCGGCAGGTAATAGCCAGCTTTTAAGAAGTTATCAATTTATTGATGATAGCCCTTTTAGAAATTATAATTATTACCGTTTAAAACTAAATGATATTGATGGTAGAAGTGTTTACAGTAAAGTTATTTTCTTGCAAAGAAATGAATCAGGTATTCAGATAAACGCAATTAGTCCAAATCCTTTTAAAAATGAATTGTCAATTAGTGTAGTCTTAGAAAGAAACCAACCAATTGTTGCAAATATCTTTGATGCATCAGGAAGGATTGTTAGAACATATACTCAACATGGACAACTGGGAGTCAATAATTTTAAATTCATGAAGCTGGATAATATACCTGCAGGCTATTACATTTTTCAATTACAGGTTGCTGATAAACTCCTCAGCGAAAAGATAATTAAGGCAAAATAGTAAAAATAACATTTTTCCAAAAGAAGCTATCCTGCAAGGATAGCTTCTTTTTTTATCTGTCTTTTTCGGATGAAGAATAAAAAGAATAATAAATTATTACTGAAATAGAGCATTCTTATACATAAAAAATGGGGTTTAAGTATAATTACGATCCTTGAGATAGAAATAGTACGAAGCACTTATGCCCGATTATTTATAGAAAAAAATATATTAATGGTTTATTCTTACATAGTAATTGATAAATACGTTTTTTTGTATTGTAATAGGGAAGTTTAATAGTGAGTTGACCAATATCCATTTTTGAAAAACCAATTTATGTCCAGTTTTAGAACTCGTTTTTTCCAACGATTGATAGCTATAATAATTATTATGGGTATCACAGTTTCTTCTTTTTCCCAAACATCAGAAACTTTTGCCACTGGTACTTATATAATTAATATGGGTAACCCAACAGGCCTTACTGCATCAAACGGAGGTTTGAAAGCCTATGGATTGATATATGATATCCTCAAGAATAACTATACTCCGGTTAAATGGGTGATCAGTTCTTCCAAACTAAAAGATGGAATTGATTTTAGTTATAATGGTGTTCAGTATAAGGGTGGAACTTTTATAGTGCCAAAACAATTCATCACTGCTTCAGTTACTGCTAAGTTCAATTCTTATTTAGGAGCTGCAGGTACACTTTGGAATATTACAACTACTTCAATAACAGTGGATGTGAATTATACATTGACATCAGTGCCAACCTGGACGTTGGATGCCCAGAATGGTTCTATTGCAGCCGGATACTTTACCAATGCCAGAATTCCTGCAACTGCTTATAACTGGTTATTGCCTTCGCAACTGGGTGCTTGTAATGACTTATTTGTTATGCCTCACGCAGATCCTGCCTGGTCAACACATGGTAACTTATATAATTGGAACCGAACTTATAAAGGATCAATTTGGGCAGCTTGTCATGCTGTAAGTGCTTTAGAAAATATGTACAATCCATCTAACAATGCAGAACAAACGAATTTTCTATCAAGTAAAGCTCCAACATTTGGGCCAAATGCAACAGGTAATTATGCAGATAATAGTTTAATACTATGGGGAAAGCATAATGGAGGTTCTATCCCATATACACATCGTTTGCCAAATGATCCGGTAGCACAATATATGGGAGTAAGTGATTTGGCTCAATTGAATGGATCGGAGCAGATCTATATACCAAATGATGCCAGAGGTGCGGCATGGTTACCAACTACAAAAATAATTGCATATGATCCGACTCAGGCAGATGTTCCTGTTGTAAAACCTGATCTATCAAATGCTGCCAGTGTAATTACTTATGGTAGAGCATTTGGTAATAATAATTATGGTTTGGTAATGTATGAAGCTGGGCATAGCCATAATAAAGGTACTGCCGGTGACCTGGCAGCGCAAAGAGCTTTTTTTAATTTCAGTTTTTTGCAAACTTTTGATAAAGTACCAACGGTAGTTTCAATTAATGGGTTGTCGGCAATAATGCCTGTACCTCCCAATTCATATTCTTTAAGTGCAACAATTTCATCACCGGTGGGTGCAGGGCCTTTTACTTATCTGTGGCTTACAGATCAGGGTAGTTTCAGTAATCCTACTTCAGCCACACCTAACTATTTGCCGCCGGCAGTAAGCAACAGTACCCCTGCAGTTATTACACTACGGGTTACAGATGCCTGTGGCAGAACTTCTTTTTCGTCTCAACCTGTTACGTTAATACCCGGGCCAAGACCTCCGGTTGCTAATCCGGATGCGGCAAACCTTGATCCGGGATGTGATGGCGCAACATTACATTATAATGTTTTGACTAACGATAGCGATCCTGATGGTGATCCATTAACATTAACAGCTTTAACATCCGGACCAAATAATGGTGTAGCTAGCTTTGTAGCGGGTGGAACAATTACTTATACGCCTAATGATGGTTTTACCGGAATAGATGTGATCACTTACCAGGTATGTGATAATACAGCAAGATGTGCTACGAGTACGTTAACCATTACAGTTGGTGATCCGAATAAAATACCAACTGTAGTGGCAGATGCTTATACGATCAATGAAGACAATATTGGCGTATTTAGTGTATTATCAAATGATGTACAGGTAGGTGGGTATACCGGTGGTGCATTGAGTGTAAGAGCAGTTGTTGTAAATCCTTTAAATGGTCGAGTTTCGGTAAATACAGATAATACAATTACCTATATACCAAATGCAGACTATGCAGGAAGCGATGTATTTACCTACCAGGTAATAAATGCTTCTGGCTATAAAGCAAGAACAACTGTAACAATTACTATTACCAATGATGCCTGCGATGGAAGTACATATAAATCTGCACCTGATCTTTCAGGTACAATCACTTTTACACCATCAGCAGATTCTTATTTGAGAGAAGATCAAACTGGGAGAAATTATGGAAATTGTAATACAATTCAAATTGATCGGGAAACAAATAAAAATTTAAGAGGGTTATTAAAATTTGATCTTACCGGTTCTTCCCAATCTTTTACGGGTGATGCATTTCCAGCAACTGGTGCCACAATTAATAGTGCTGTTTTAAATATGTACCTTACGGCACAACAATCAAATAATTCTTTTCAAATAGATGCACATAAGGTATCAGCAACATGGGATGAAGGAACATTATGTGATGCAAATGGAGTTTCAAATTGGAATGTAAGAACAGGAACTACCAACTGGACAACTAGTGGCGGTGATTTTATAGCAGCAGAGAGTAATACAAATGTTACGAATACTACAGGAGGAGTAGGGGGTACCAATAAGTACATATGGTCAATACCAGTTATGACACAGGCATGGTATAATAATTCAGCAACCAATTATGGTTTATTACTAAAAATGAATATTGAAGATAATGGAGGAAACGAAGTAAAAACATTTGGTTCAAGAACTGCAGCTAGTTCAGGGAACTATCCTCAGTTAGCAATTTCATGGACTAAACCCGGTACTTGTTCTGCAATTCCAA
This sequence comes from Chitinophagaceae bacterium, assembly GCA_024643645.1. Classification (GTDB taxonomy): domain Bacteria; phylum Bacteroidota; class Bacteroidia; order Chitinophagales; family Chitinophagaceae; genus JJ008. Next base: position 21,315 of record JAHEMN010000036.1, read on the forward strand.
ACAGAGCACCATTAGCTAATCCGGATTATGGCTATACAACAAATTCAATAACTCCGTTAGTGATAAGTAATGTAAAAACTAATGATTCTGATGATGGTACTATTAATGTTATTAGTGCTGTATTAATCAGCGGGCCGGGTTCTGTAGGAACCGTAACAACCTCCGGGTTTACTTATACTCCTGCTTATGGTGTGCTTGGTACTGCTATTGTTGAATATACGATAAGTGATGGAACTTTCACAGATGTTTCCAGGGTAACCATTACTGTTACCAATGCGCCTATTACCGTATTGAATGATAATTCTTCAGGTAATTCAGGGGCCGTACAAAATATTAACGTAATGGCCAATGATTCTGATCCAGAGAATCAATTAGGCATTATTACCATTATATCTACACCTGCAAATGGTGTGGCTTATGTCAATAACAATGGCACTCCTGCTAATTATGCAGATGATTTTATTACTTACACACCAAATGCGGGATTTTCAGGCACAGATAATCTGACGTATCAGTTATGCGAAGCATTACCTGTAGTTGGTTGCCCTGCTACACCTAACTGTAGTACCGCTCCGGCGAATGTAACGATTACTGTGGTGAACCAGCCGCCGGTTGCTGTAAATGATAACAAATCACTGTTACCCTGTATTTCCACTACGTTTAACCTGTTAACAAATGATACAGATCCTGAAAACGGAATATTATCAGTAAACAGCATTAGTGCCTTAAGTATTCCTGCTGCCGGTACTTTAGTAAATAATAATGATGGAACTGTAACCTTCACGCCAGCCACAGGATTTTTAGGGGTAGTTACTTTTACGTATACAATTATCGATGATGGTGTGTCACCGGTTGTTTCTGCTCCAGCAACTGTTTCTATTACTGTATCAGCACCTTCAAACACTGCACCGGATGCAGTAAATGATACTGAGACTTTATACATGGATGAAAGTGTATTCACAAATGTCAGAGATAATGACACTGATCCTGAAGGAGATCAATTAAGAATTCCAACAATAACAGTAAACCCTGTGCATGGTACGGCTGTTGTTTTAGCGAATGGTTTAATTGAATACACTCCTGCTACCGGTTATTTTGGTACAGATGTACTTACATACCAGGTTTGTGATTCCAGCAGAATACCAGCTACCTGTGCCGTTGCTCCACCGTTATGTGATATTGCAACAATTACTTATACAATTGAAGCACCTAACCAGGTTCTGGCAGTTAATGATGAGAACAGTACATGGGTTGATGTACCGGTGAGTGGTGGTGTATTAAATAATGATATTGATCCGGAAGGTAATTATCCGATTATTTTCAGCGGATTTAAAAATCCTGCAACTGGTCTGTTGGTAACAAGTGGGTCAATTACAATCGGCGGGGTAGATGCAAACGGAAACCCAGTTGCTAATGCAGGCACTTTAAATATCAATACAAATGGTACGTATACTTTTACACCTGCATCAGGTTTTACCGGAGTAGCAAGTGTGCCATATACTATTCATGATTCCGGATTGCCTGAAGCTTCTTCTACAGCTACGCTGAGAATAACTGTTTCTCCATTACCGGCTGTAAGTAATAGTGTGATTGCTAATAATGATGAAAACATTTCATATGGTAGTCCTGTAAGTGATAATGTACTGTTGAATGACAGAGACCCGCAAGGAAATGGGTTTACTGTAACTACGTTTAAATATGATACCAATGGTGATGGCACAGCAGATGCAACAGGTACGGTAGGTTCTTCTGTTTCAATTGCAGGAATAAACCAGGATGGAAAAGCATTTACAAATGCCGGATCACTGGTATTGAACAGTAATGGAAACTATACATTTACGCCATCTCCCGGTTTTTATGGTGCGGTAGATGTGCCTTATACAATTTGTGACAATGGTAGTCCCGTGGCTTGTCAGCAGGCTATCCTGCATATAACAGTTTTACCAGATAAAAACGGACCAGGTAATGATCCACCTTTTGGCGGAGATGATTTCGGTTATACTACAGCAAATGTAAATGCAACAGGTTCTGTGATCACAAATGATCATGATCCGAATGGTAATCCATTTACTGTGACACCACAAACAACCAATATTCCAGGAGTAGGTACACTAACATTATTATCAAATGGCAATTATACTTTTGCACCGGCCACAAATTATACTGGGCCTGCAGTATTCCCTTATACATTATGCGATGATCAGACACCGGCTTTATGTGCGAATGCTCAATTACATCTTTTAGTCGGACCTCCGTTAATAACACTACCGGTTACCGGATTAAAAGCTTATGCTACTCTGGTACAAACTACTGCTACTATTAACTGGAGCACAGAACAGGAATTTAACTCAGCCTATTTTGTAGTTGAGCGGAGTTTTGATAACCGGAATTTTATTGCAACCGGAGCAAATGTGTTAGCTGCAGGTAATAGTAATTCAAAGTCTGCTTATCAATTACAGGATGATATAAGTAATTATATTCAACATGATGTAATTTATTACAGAGTGAAACAAGTAGATATTGATGGAAAAGCTGTCTATAGTAATATCGTAATTGTAAAATTATCAAATATTACTTCTGTAACCACCTGGCCTAATCCTTTCCAGTCGTTTATAAATATTAATTATAATAGCGATAGAGGTTCTTCTCTTACAATCCGGCTGACAGATATGGCAGGAAAGAATATCAGGACAAGTAATCAACCTGTTTCTAAGGGTGTAACTCAGATTGTAATTAATAATCTGGAATCATTATCAACAGGAATTTATATGATTGAAATACATGACGAGAATACCGGAAGTCGAACCATTAGAAAATTTATTAAAAGCAATTGATAAGGGCTGAACAATATTTCAAAAACTATTTTTTAAAAATTATAAATAGAAAATAGTATAATTCCTAACTAAGAGTAAATTAAATGACAATTTTGGAATAAGAAAATAAAATCATATGTAGGCATTTTATATTATTCTAAAGTTAAATCGTAAAATCACTATAGTAAAAAACCGAAACTATAGATATTAAATAATCGAAATACTTGCAAGTACAAGGTCTGTATATTACTTTTATATTAGAATCGAAATAATCCTAAGAAAGCTAAGTAATCCGACCGTGAAAAAACACAAACTTTGGGTCAATACATCCCGTTAGTCTTCCGTTTTTTTGTTTAGGAATTACAAAGCGATCTTATAGTAAGATTTAACTGAATGCTGTATTTTTTATCCGTGATCCTAACA
>JAHEMN010000164.1 GCA_024643645.1 Chitinophagaceae bacterium
CTGCTGCCATGAAAGTGCCGGTAGTTGTACATACCTATCATGGGCATGTTTTTCATTCGTATTTCAATTCTAATAAGACAAAGCTTATTTTAAAAGCAGAACGATACCTCGCCAAAAAGTCAAGTGCCATCATTGCCATCAGTGAAGCGCAGCAAAAAGAACTGGTCAATGATTTTTCAATTGCTCCTGCTGATAAATTCAGAATTATTCCGCTTGGGTTAGATCTTGATAAGTTTTCTGAGGACTATGAAAGGAAGAGAAAAAAATTCAGGGATGAGTTTAATATTGCCGATGATGTAATTGCTATTGCTATTATCGGTAGATTGGTTCCTGTAAAAAACCATTCCCTTTTCCTGCAAGGATTACAGTATGTATTGAATAACACAACAAAAAAAGTAAAGGCTTTTATTGTTGGTGATGGAGAAACAAGATCATTACTAGAAGAGAAAGCTAAAGAACTGGGGATCTTATTCAGCAATGAAAAAGAAACTGCACATGTTCATCCTTTGGTTTTCACTTCCTGGAGAAGTGATGTGGATGTGATCAATGCCGGAGTGGATATTATTGCATTGACATCTTTTAATGAAGGCACACCGGTAAGTTTGATTGAAGCCCAGGCAGCGAACAACCCGATCGTATCAACAAAAGTTGGCGGAATTGGTGATATGGTACTGGAAGGAAAGTCTGCATTATTATCACCCCTATCAGATGATCAGCAGTTTTGTAATAATTTGTTGGAAATGGTAAATAATGATGAGCTACGAAATAGTTTATCGCAAAATGGCAATGCTTTTGTAAAAGAAAATTTTAGCTACCAGCGTTTAATGAAAGATATGAGCCGTTTATATTATGAATTACTGGAAAAAAAATAATGGTGTCTTTATTTAACAGAAAGAAAAAACAACCGGCAGATTTTAGTTTACTACAAACGGATATGCATTCACACCTGATCCCGGGTATTGATGATGGATCCCGGGATATGGAAACCTCATTGCAACTAATAAAGGGAATGCAGGAGTTGGGTTATTCAAAGATCATTACCACACCGCATATTCTTTGGGATATGTATAAAAATACCAGTGAAATCATTGTTGAGAAATTAGCCACCTTACAAAAAGCAGTTAAGGATGCTGGTATTGATGTTGAAATAAATGCTGCAGCCGAATATTATCTGGATGAGCATGTAGAAGAATTACTGAAACAAAAGAAGCCTTTGTTGACCATACACAAGAACTGGGTTTTGTCTGAGTTTTCTCTGGCTTTCCCATCTCATGGTCTTAAAAGTATATTGTTTGAAATGCAGATGCAGGGTTATCAACCAGTCATCGCCCATCCGGAGCGGTATATATATATGAAGGATACTAAAGAGTTTTATGATGAATTAAAAGATAGTGGCTGCCTGTTTCAATTGAACCTGCCATCGTTGGGCGGTTTTTACGGAAGATCAGTACAGGAACTGGCTAATTACCTGGTTAAAAAAGAATATTACGATCTGATAGGTACTGATCTGCATAATGAAAGGTACCTGGATGCATTACATGATCCGGTATTGGCCGACCAACTTAAAAAGCTTGTCGATTCAGGTAAGATCCGCAATCCGGAGATTTAAAAGCATAAAAATTTGATATTTATTAAAAGTTCAGCCTCTTGGCTGAACTTTTTTTGTTTAGTATTGTAAATAGCTTGTATGAACGCATTTACCATAAAAGACCTTGAAAACTTATCAGGCATTAAAGCCCATACGATCCGTATCTGGGAGCAGCGTTATAATTTTTTAAAGCCCCAGCGTACTGATACTAATATCCGTTATTATACAAATGATGAGTTGAAGACGGTATTGAATATTGCCTTATTGAACAAATATGGCTTTAAAATATCCCATATCGATAAGATGCAGCCGCAGGAGATCAAGGAAAAGATCCTGACATTGGGTGATGCAACAGCTATCCAGGAAAGATTCATAAATGATCTTGTGCAGGCAATGATCGATCTGGATGTAGAAAAATTTGAAAAAATACTAGAGAATTATATTGCGGCCAAAGGTATTGAACGGAGTGTAACACAGATCATTTTTCCATTCCTTGAAAAGATCGGAATACTTTGGATAACAGGTCATATCAATCCGGCACAGGAACACCTGGTAACTATTATTGTCCGTCAAAAATTGATTGTAGCTATCGATAAGGTGGCTCCGGTCATTAAGAGAAATAAAACAGCCCTTTTATTTTTACCCGAGGGTGAACATCATGAATTAGGGCTGTTATTCATGCATTATTTATTAAAAAGCAGGGGTGTCGATATCATTTATTTAGGAACAAATGTGCCTTTGAATGATGCGGAATATGTTTATAAACTCAGAAAGCCGGATATCATTTTCATGCACTTAACAGCTACTGCATCGAATTTTAATTTCGAAAAATTTCTCCTGCAGGCGCACCAGAAATTTGGTGATATCAAGACCATTGTATCCGGTTATATTACTCAACAGTACAAGAAAAAAGTACCCGAAAGCATCGAATTTAAAAGGTCCTTGGGTGAGATGATGGATTACTTTTCTTCTATCTAATTGAAAGTCAGTCTTTTAAAATAATTTTATTTCTGTTTAATATTTTTTTAAAAATATTAAACATTTTTCATTATTGGTAGTTATATTTTGTTTAACTTTATATCTCAAATCTTAAACAAAATAATATGTCAGCAACAGAATTCAACCAAATGTTAGTCAGCCAGGCAGATTTTTTAAAGCCATTCGCCATTAATCTTACCAGAGATTCTGAAGCCGCAAATGATCTGTTTCAGGAAACCTTGTACAAGGCACTTGCCAATCAGGAAAAGTACAATGCAGGAACCAATATCAAAGCCTGGTTATTTACTATTATGCGTAATATCTTTATTAATGATTATCGCAGAAAATCCAAGCAGAAAACTATTTTCGATAATACCCCTAATAATTATTTATTGGATTATAAGCAGACCACAATCAATAATGATGCAGAGAGTGATATGCGGATGAAAGAAATAAAAAAAGCAATAGATGGTTTGCCTGAAATCTTTAAAACGCCATTTATGTTGTATTTTGAAGGGTATAAGTACAATGAGATCGCAGAAGTGTTAGTTGAGCCATTAGGTACTATCAAAAGTAGAATCCACTTTGCCAGAAAATTATTGAAAGAACAAATAAACAGGTACTAAATCTTATTGAAGTGAATGATAAATCAGTAGTGGTAATTGGGAGTGGTTTCGCAGGGCTGTCTGCAGCATCATTCATGGCAAAACAAGGTTGGAACGTTACAGTAATCGAAAAGAATGAAACTCCCGGTGGCAGGGCAAGGCAATTAAAAGAGAATGGATTTACATTCGATATGGGCCCAAGTTTCTATTGGATGCCAGATGTTTTTGAAAGATATTTCAACCAGTTTGGAAAAGATGTTTCAGACTATTATACATTAAAAAGATTAGATCCTTCTTATCGCATCTATTGGGAAGATGGATTTACAGACCTCCCCGCAGATTATGAAGGCATAAAAGAATTATTTGATTCTATTGAACCTGGAAGTGCAGCAAAACTCGATAAATACATGAAAGGTGCTGCTTACAAATACGAAGTTGGGGTCAATAAATTAGTATACAAACCCGGCTTATCTCTCACAGAATTTATGGATTGGGAAACGATCAGTGGTGTTTTTAAGCTGCAGGTTTTCTCTTCTATTAAAAAACATATCGCACAGTATTTTGATAATCCGAAACTCCGGCAGATCATGGAGTTTCCGGTTTTATTCCTCGGAGCATTGCCGGAAGATACACCTGCCCTTTACAGCCTGATGAACTATGCTGATATTAAAGGTGGTACCTGGTATCCTGAAGGAGGTATGTATGGAGTGGTGAACGGTATGTATCAGTTAGCCACAGAATTAGGGGTAAATTTTAAATTCAATGAAACGGTTAAAGATTTAGTGATCACTGATTCTAAAGTAAAAACGGTTGTAACTGATAGTGCTACATATACAGTTGATGCAGTGATAAGCGGGGCTGATTACCAGTTTACAGAACAAAATTTATTGCCGGCATCATATAGAAGTTATTCTGAAAAATACTGGGATAAAAAAGTAATGGCTCCTTCCTGTATTCTTTTTTATGTGGGATTAAATAAAAAATTAAAACAGCCGGTCCATCACACCTTGTTTTTTGATGTACCTTTTGAACAGCATGGTAAAGAGATCTACAAAGACCCAAAATGGCCTGCCGAACCTTTATTTTATGTAAGTGTTAGTTCTGTTACAGACAATAATGTAGCTCCGGAAGGAATGGAAAATATTGTATTTCTTATCCCGATCGCTGCCGGATTAAAAGGGGATGATGAAGAACTGAGAAATAAATATTTTGAGATCATTGTAAAAAGGATGGAAAAGCATCTTGGTGAGTCTATATTGAATGAAGTGGTCTATAAAAGATCATATGCGGTAAGTGATTTTATGAGTGATTATAATTCATTCAAAGGCAATGCATATGGCCTGGCAAATACATTGCGGCAAACTGCGATCTTCCGTCCTTCCTGTCAAAGTAAAAAAGTGAAAAATCTCTTTTACACAGGTCAGTTAACTGTTCCGGGGCCAGGGGTACCGCCAAGTTTGATAAGCGGGGAAGTTGTAGCAAAACAGGTTCATAAAAAAATAAAATAAAACTGTATATTGAAAAATGGTACAACTCTTTCATACTACAAGTGAAAAATGCAGTCGCATAGTAACAGAGAGTTACAGTACTTCATTTGCTTCTGCTATCGGCATGTTGCACCGGGATCTGCGTAAGCCTATATTCAATATATATGGTTTTGTGAGATTTGCAGATGAAATAGTGGATAGTTTTCATGACTATGATAAACAATCATTATTAAATCAATTTAAGGCAGATACATATGATGCTATACAGCGAAAGATCAGTTTGAACCCGATCCTTAATAGCTTCCAACAAACAGTTAATGCATTTGGGATTGATATAAAACTGATTGACTCTTTCTTTCATAGTATGGAAATGGATCTTGAAAAGAAAACATATGATAGCGAAGGCTATAAAGAATATATCTATGGCTCTGCCGAAGTGGTAGGGTTGATGTGTTTGTATGTATTTTGTGAAGGAAGTAAAGATTTGTACAATCAATTAGAAAGTCCTGCAAGATCGTTAGGTGCAGCTTTTCAAAAAGTAAATTTCTTACGGGATATTAAAGCAGATTATAACGGCCTTTCCAGAATTTATTTTCCGGGTTGTGATTTTAATAATTTTACAGAAAAGGAAAAAGAAAAAATAGAAGAAGAGATCTATCATGATTTCAAAGCCGCTTATGCAGGAATTAAAACGCTGCCTTTAAAAGCCAGGTTTGGAGTTTATGTTGCTTACAAATATTATTTGTCTTTATTTAAAAAAATCAAAAAATTAAAACCGGCCAATATTCTGGAAACAAGGATCAGGATCCCTAATTATAAAAAGGCAATGATCATTTTCAGGGCTGGAGTAAAAAATCAATTACGTTTAATTTAAAAGATGGAAAGAACTGAAGTCATATTGGTTGATGAAATGGACAGACCATTAGGTGTTGCTGATAAAATGAAAGTACATCTGGATGGGCAGCTGCACAGGGCATTCAGTATTTTTATTTTTAATAGCGAAGGCCATATGTTATTACAACGAAGAGCCCTCAATAAATATCACAGCGGAGGGTTATGGACGAATGCCTGTTGCAGTCACCCATTTCCCGGAGAAGATACAGCAAGGGCGGCTACAAGAAGGTTGGAAGAGGAGTTAGGTTTTCAAACACCGGTTGAAAAAATATTTGATTTTGTTTACAAAGCTGAACTTGAAAACGGATTGACAGAGTATGAATTTGATCATGTTTTTGCAGGCCAGTTCGATGGTCAGATCATTTATAATAAAGAGGAGGTGATGGATATAAAATTCCTGCCTGTTGCAGAGATCAAAGCATCTTTAAAAAAAGATCCTCAACAATATACCGCCTGGTTTCAAATCGCTTTTCCAAAAGTGGAAAATTGGTGGATTCAACAATTAAATTATAAAGTAGCCTGAAGGGTTTTAAATTTTGCAATTTTATGATCACTGTTTATTATATATTAGTCCTGGTTGGTACATTCCTCATTATGGAAGGAGTTACCTGGTGTACACATAAATTTGTGATGCATGGTTTTCTATGGATGCTCCATAAAGATCATCACCAGGTAGAGCCGGGTTT